>JADGRT010000099.1 GCA_017880715.1 Verrucomicrobiia bacterium
GTGGGCCGCAACCGCGGCGCATAGACGATGCAGGAATGCGGTCCGGTCTCCACGCGCCAAGTGTCCTGCAACCGGATATGGTAGCGGTACGTCACTGGCACCTTGATCTCAGTCACTGTCGTCCCAAGATATACCTTGTTCCAGGCAATGTACTTGGCATCGGAACTTGTGAACGTTTCGGTGGCCTGCGCCGAAGCCAGCTCCAGGCTGCCTCCCGGAGTTCGGAAAATGGTGGGAATGGCGGCGGTGAAGGTCTTGGTGATGGTTCCCTGGCTGAATTTCTCGGCGGCGCTGACGAGGCTGTTGGCCACTCCGCGAGCCACCCTTTCCCCTTGCTGGAGGGTAAAAACGTAGGCCGCCAAGGCAATGAGGGAAACCAGAACCACCACCGCCGGCCAGCGATACGCAGACCAGGAACCAGGAGTATTCGAAAGGCTCATGTTGCTTCCTTTGTGATCCGCACGGCCATGGCGAAATGCCAGGCATAGACGCCCGGCTTTCTAAACGGCAATCCTTCAATGGGGGCCTTGCCGCGCTTAACCTTCCCGTTAAGTCAAACCCAACGCCTGACCCGCTCCACCCTAATCCGCAGGCGAAACGAGTCAAGCGTGACGCGGCCAGGTGGCTGACATCGACAAGGCCACGCCTTTCGGGTTATCTTCGGCCTCATGAGATGCTTGGTTACCGCGGGTCCCACCTATGAACCGTTGGATCAGGTGCGGCGCCTGACGAATTTTTCCACGGGCCGGCTGGGATCGGAACTGGCCAATTACCTGGCCTCCCGCGGGCACTCGGTCGATTTATTGCTGGGTTACTACGCCGTGTACCGCGGCCCCCAACAAGCCCGGAAGGTGGAAACCTTCACCACCACCGCTGACCTGAACCAACGGCTGGCCTCCCGCGCCCGCGAAACCATCGATGCCGTTTTTCACGCGGCCGCCGTGAGCGACTTTGCGTTTGGACAGGTTTGGAAACGCGCGCCGTTCAAAGAACCGGATCTCAACCCGGCGAGGCGGCAGCCGGGAGGCCATCTTCCAGTGCCGGACGCCGGTTGGGGACAGACCCGAATTCGGGCCGGCAAGTTCACTACGCGGGACGGAGTTCTGCTGGCGGAACTGGTGCCGACCCAGAAAATAATCCGGCAACTCCGCGCGTGGTATCCCAGTGCCTATCTGGTGGGCTGGAAATATGAGGTGGATGGCGATCGATCCACGGTTCTGGCCAAAGCCAGGGAACAGATGGCGGAAAATCGCACCGATGCCTGCGTTGCCAATGGTCCGGCGTATGGCGAGGGTTTTGGATTGGTTTTCGGCGCCCGCCCGGAAGCACACCTGGCGGATGCAGCGGCCTTGTTTGAAGCCCTGGAATGCCGGATTCGACCACGGTCAGGCCGGGTCTGAGTCCTTGGAAAACGAAACTGCGTTCCGAGCGATCACATCTGCTCGGTGGTTTCGAGCCCCAGCGCCTCCAGGCCTTGTTTCAGGACGCGCCCCGTCAATTCGCACAGGGCCAGCCGTGCCGTTCGCGTTGCGCCTTCGGCTTTGAGAACCGGACAGGCCTCATAGAACCGGGCATAATGACCCGCCAGGTCATACAGATAATTGCAGAGATAATTAGGACGGTGCTCTTCCACCACTGCCTCCAGCACGAAGCCAAAATTCAGCAGGTGCTTGGCCAGTGTTAATTCTTCCGGCGCGGTCAGTGGAAAGGGTGTTCGGGCTGCCTGCTCGGCGTCAAAAGCCGCCTCGTTCTCTCCTCGTTTTCGGAAGATGCTGCGAACGCGGGTGTAGGCATAAAGCAAATACGGCGCGGTGTTGCCGGTCAGCGCCAGCATTTTGTCCCAGTTAAACCCATAATCGCTCTGGCGGTTAGGCAACAGATCGGCGTACTTGATGGCGCCGATGCCAACCACCCTGGCGATCTCGCGACATTGGGCTTCGGGCCATTCGGGGTTTTTCTCGGTGACCACCTTAAACGCGCGATCCTCGGCTTCATCGAGCAGATCGGCCAATTTAACGATCTCACCGGAACGGGTCTTGAACGGTTTGCCGTCCTCGCCCAAAATGGCGCCAAACCAAACGTGAACCAGCTTGGCGCGCGCCTCGGGATGCCAGCGACGGAAAACCGCGAAGATCTGTTTGAAATGCAATTGCTGGCGCCCATCGGTGACATAAACAATCTCGTCCGGACGCCAGGTTTCGAGACGATAAACCAGCGTGGCCAGATCGGTCGTGGCATAATTGGCTGCGCCATCGCTCTTCTGCACGATGGCCGGATGCGCTTTCAGTTCGGGGTTATCGTCGAAAAAGACCGCCATGGCTCCTTCGCTTTCCCGGGCCAAGCCCAGGGCCGACAATTCCTGCACGACGGCCTTCAACCGGGGATTGTAAAAACTCTCGCCCAGCGTGTGGTCGAACGCCACGCCCAAGCGCCGATAGATGGTATCGAATTGCGTTTGGGACCGGCCGATCATTTCACGCCAGATGGCGAGGTTTTCCGCATCGCCATTCTGCAACTTGACCAATTCCTGACGGGCCTGCTCCAGCACCGCCGGATCAGCGTCACAGGCGGCATGGATGACTTTATAAAGGCGCTCCATCTCGCCGATGGGATCGGACTGCAACGCGGCCGGATTGAGCTGTTGTTTCCAGCCGACCAGAAGCTTGCCAAACTGGGTGCCCCAATCGCCCACATGGTTGTCCGTCACCACGCGATGCCCGAGCAAACGGAACACGCGCGCCAGGCAATCGCCCAGAATGGTGGACCGTATGTGCCCGACATGCATGGGTTTGGCCACGTTGGGCGAACTGAAATCCACCACCACGGTTCGCGGCGCCGAAACCTTCCGGAAAAAACCGTGATCTCCGCGCAGGGCGCCCCGCATCACCGTCGCCACAGCCTCCGACTTGACTCTGAAATTCAAGAAGCCAGCTCCGGCAATCTCCACCTGCTCGCACCACTCGTTGACGTCGAGCTGCGCCACGACGCCGGTGGCGAGTTGGCGAGGATTCAGCTTGCGCTCCTTGGCGAGCGACATGAGGGAGTTGGTCTGATAATCGCCAAATCGGGCATCCGCGCACGGACGCACCAAAATGGTGGCGGTGGCTGCTTCAGGCAGCACCTGGGCGACAGCGGCCCGCACGCGTTGTTCCAGAAAAATGTGAAGCACAGTGGGAAAAAGGTTAAATAAGAGAGGGCAAGGATCCGAGGCTCAGCTTGCTTGAAAACTGGCGGCCCGGTGGCGCCTATTTTCCGGAATTATCCCGGATAATTTGATACATGGCCTGGGCATCGGACGCCTGTTCCAGGGCTTGTCGGAATTCCTTCTTGTGAAGGAGTTTCGCAATGTTGGCCAGGGTGTGAAGATGCTTTTGAAATTGTCCCTGGGGCACCAAAAACAACATCACCAGATTCACGGGCTGATTGTCCAAGGCATCAAAATTGACCCCTTGGCGCGATCGCCCCAGGGATCCGACCACCTCGGCAATCAAATCGGTGGAGGCATGCGGGATGCCAATGCCAAAGCCAATGCCGGTACTCATGGAAGCCTCGCGCTTCTTTACCACCGCGGCAATTTGCTCCACATGCTCCGGCTTGATTTTGTCGCAGTCCACCAGATTGCGAATGAGTTCGTCGATGGCTTCCCAACGATTCGCGGCCTGTAAATCGGTGATGATTTGCTTGGGGCTTAGAATGTCAGCAAGATTCATAGAGCCATGCTCAATCATCGCATTTCGCCTGAATCCCGGGCGCACTTCAAGCGTGAATTCACAAATCGCGGGAAAATCTGACAACCGCGGAGGTGCGTCATAACAAAATGGCACAAAAAGAACCGCTTGAAAACTCTGTCCTGGTTCAATGACTTGCCGGCTGTCGCGCGGGAGCATCAAAAACAAAAAGCCCGTTTTCTGAGAAAACAGGCTTTGGTTTTAAAGGGGCGATGTAAGTTTAACTCGCCGACAATCAAGGCTGGGCGTACGGACGCAGCGGATCGGAACCCAGGATCGCTGTTCCCGCAGGGGTTGGAGCAGACGTGAAGACGATGTTGGTGTTTGGCCTAATAATGATAGTTGCCATCGCGCTGGCGCTGTCGCCACGGCTGGCCGTCGAACGAACCTTCGCCACACTTTCCGACACCGAGTATAAATAAGGAACCGCGGCAAGCTTCGCTGCCACAGCAGGAACCTCCGCTGAAACGGCCTGCACAATCTTCTCGGCAAACGCGGGAGCCGACTTGGCCGCCGCCACCGCAATAGCCTCGGCTTGATCGGGAAGCAACTTCGCCGCCACCGCCGCCACCGCCGACGCTGTCTCAGGAGCCGCCGCCGATATCGCCGCCACCACGGTCACCACTGCGGAAGGATTCTTGGCCACCACCGCTCGCGTCGCGACGACTGCCATCTCCACCTTATCGGCCGCTAACGCCTGTGACACCATCTGAACCGCTGTAGGCGCTAGTTCGACCGTCGCAGCCTTGTTCAGCGTCTTGGTCGCCGAGGCAATCTGCTCGTCCGTAAGTTTCGCGTAAGCGGATGTAACCGCCAAAGCCAAAGTGGCCGATAGGAGGGCCGCCGCCAATTTGTGATTTTTCATATTCATATTCAAGTATCCTTCGCCAAAACGTTCCCTACTGAAAGCATCTCAATGTCACACATTTCCCGAATTATTGTCAAACATAATATAAATTTTTTTGCGCAAACCGAATCATTCGATAAATTTTTTATAACCAATTCATTATCAATATATTACGTATCATTAGCGTTTGCTTTTGCGCCCGAAAGCGATAAAAAACGGGCTGCGAATCCAATCCGGTCCCTGCTCGCAACCCATTCGGCGCGATGCCAAAGGGATAAAAAAACTCGTGTCAGACACCCGGGAAGGCGCCCTTTGCCCCAGCCCCAGGATGAAACCACCACGAGGCTTGACCATATTGTGATTGTAGCATCAACGGCATTCATGGTTGACTGCCATCATGACCAACGCCGAAGCCCTCAAGGTTTTCCGTGAAACCGGTGCCTTGCTGGAAGGCCATTTTATTCTTCGCAGCGGGCTGCACAGCCGACAGTATTTCCAATGCGCCCTGGCTCTCCAATATATGCCCACGGTTGAACGATTGGGTCAGGCCATCGCCCGCCAAGTCCGTTCCCTGGGAGCAACAACCGTCATGGCACCGGCTATGGGAGGACTGGTCATCGGCCAGGAAGTCGCGCGTCAACTGGGGGTTCGCTTCATTTTCGTGGAAAAGGAAGAGGGCAAACTGGTCTTGCGCCGAGGTTTCAAAATCGCACCCGGCGAAAAAATCCTGATCGTGGAAGACGTTGTGACCAAAGGTGGTCGCGTGCAGGAAACGATCGATATCGTCCGGGCTAACGGAGGCCAGGTCCTCGGCGTTGCCATGGTGGTTGACCGGTCCAACGGCGCCGTCAACCTCGGGGTGCCCCGGTTCAGTCTCATCCAACTCCACGTGGAAACCTTCGAAGCCCATCAACTTCCGCCCGATCTGGCAGCCATCCCGCCAATGAAGCCGGGCAGCAAATAATGGGGAACCGGGGAGCCGTTGCGCTGCGCCGCCAGTCTGATACAATCCCGTGCCATATGGCCTACGATTCCTTCCGTGATTTCCTGAATTCGCTGGAACAAGCGGGCGAACTAACCCGCATTTCCCAACCCCTCGCCACCGAACTGGAAATCACCGAGATCGCCGATCGCGAAATGAAAAAACCCGGCGGCGGCAAGGCCCTGCTGATCGAAAAACCCACCATCAACGGCCAGCCATCTCCCTTCCCCGTCGCCATCAACACCCTGGGCTCCTGGAAACGCATGGCGCTGAGCTTGGGCGTGAAATCGGTCGATGCCCTCGCCGCCGAACTCGGCGCTCTGATGAAAGCCAAGCCGCCCACAACTTTCCGCGAAACCTTGAAGCTCCTTGGCACCGCCCTCGATCTCCGCCACACCAAGCCGAAACTCGTCAAAGACGGACCGTGCAAACAAATAGTTCACAAGTTTCAAGATTCAAGTTTCAAGCCTGGCATGACCTGGCCATCCGCCCCGTCACTTGAAACTTCCAAATTGAAACTTGAAACCAAATCCGGCCCCTTTCCCACCCTGCTCGATCTTCCCATCTTGAAATGCTGGCCCCTCGACGGCGGCCGTTTCATCACGCTCCCTTGCGTTGTCACCAAAGATCCCGACACCGGCGAGCGCAATGTCGGCATGTATCGCATCCAGATTTACGACGACCGCACCACCGGCATGCACTGGCAGCTCCAGAAAGTCGGCGCGCGCCATGGACGCCGTTATTACGAAACCGGCGCGCGCATGCCGGTGGCGGTGTTCCTCGGTGGCGACCCCGTATTTACCTTTTGCGCCACCGCGCCGCTCCCCGACGGCCTCGATGAATTCCTGCTGGCGGGTTACCTCCGCAAGCAATCCGTCGAGCTGGTGAAGTGCGAGACCAACGACCTCGAAGTCCCCGCCAACGCCGACTTCGTCATCGAAGGCTACGTTGACCCGCGCGAGCCGTTGCGCGAGGAAGGTCCGTTCGGTGACCACACCGGATATTACACGTTGCCCGAGCCATATCCCGTCTTCCACGTCACCGCCATCACGCACCGCAAGGACGCCGTCTATCCCGCCACCATCGTGGGCATCCCGCCGATGGAAGACTTCTACCTCGGCGGCGCATCCGTGAAACTTTTCCTGCCCCTCATCAAGCTGAACTTCCCGGAGATCGTGGACATCGCGCTGCCGGCGGAAGGCGTCTTCCACAACCTCGTCTTCGTGAGCATCAAGAAAACCTATCCGATGCAGGCCTACAAAATCATGCACGGCCTCTGGGGCATGGGGCAGATGATGTTCACCAAGTATATCGTGGTGGTGGACGACGACGTGGACGTTCACAACACCAGCGAAGTCCTCTTCCGCCTCTGCGCCAACACCGACCCGCAACGCGACAGCATCTTCACCAAAGGCCCGGCCGACGTGCTCGACCACGCCACCAGCGAAATCGCCATCGGCAGCAAACTCGGCATAGACGCGACGAAGAAAATTCCCGGCGAAGGCTTCAAACGCCCCTGGCCGCCGCTGATTAAAATGGATGAAAACATCCGAAAGAAAATTGACGCGTTGTTTGGAGGAAAACTGTGAAAACGAACTCACTCGTCGCGCCGAAGCTTTTGCGAAGGCGGATCAAGATGGATGAAGCGGTGAAGGCGAAGTGGAAAAACTGTTTCGGCAGTCGCTGAACCCAGCGCTTCTTTGATGTGTCAATATCAAGAGCCGACCCGTAGACGAATCTCCAAAACTTGTCGATACGCTTGACCTATCGCCCTAATGGCTGACCCCTGCTATGCAGCGCAACCCTGCGGTTATTGATGGTGGTGGCGTCGCCGGGCTTGAGGCGGGTCGCTTCAGTGCAATCCTGCAGTGCCCCATCCAAGTCACCTTTGGCATACCTCGCAACGGCCCGGTCATTGAAGCCGGTGGCGGCTTTGATCTGTGCGAAGCTCAAGATGGATTCAAGAAGAAAGAACGCCACCACAGCTACACCTATACGAAGCACCCATTTTAGAGGTGGGACTAGCCGTTTTCGGAGACGGGTATGGGCTTCAATGGATTCCCGCGCCTCTTCGTCGTCGGTTCGGAAATAAGGAACAATCGCACCAGTGACAACCAACCCATACAACGTAAGCAACCACCATTGACGCCAGAGCGCCAAGGCAACTGCAAAGCCGACAATGATGGCAAAGAACCTGAGACTGTAGAGGCTGAGGAGGACATCGAAGACTAACACCGCAAGCCCAGGATTGCGGGGAATTTGCTATCCTGGGGCACCGTCCGCCAAACATCCCCAACCTCGAAAGCCTTTACGGTTGCGGCCCATCCATTCCCGTCCGCGCCCATGACGAACTTTTGTTGCATATGCAACAAAGTGTTGCATATGGCTATTCAGGCTTGAACGTGCGCAGTTGCCGGCTGGCGTCCCGGAGCACTTCCACTCGCCGCCGCCACGCCTGTTGCCCCAGGTAATCGGACGGCAGAATCCGGCCCGGCAGCAGCGGATCGTTCGTCACCGCCTCCAGCCAGGCCTCGCGCTCCGCCGCCGCCCAGCGCAGCAACGCCTTCGCCGCCACTTCGTTCCGCAGCGCCCCGCCCGGTTGCTCGTCGAGGGTTTTCAGATGCCGGGAATAGCGGCGGTTGATGCGCTCGAAGTCCCACGCGCCCGCGACGATTTCCGCGTCCGATTCCCCCGCGCACGGCCGCGCCTCCAGCAGGAGGAGCGATTCCACATTGATCTTCCCGCCGCCGAGAATCTGCCGTTCCTCCGTCAGCGGATCGGGC
>JADGRT010000100.1 GCA_017880715.1 Verrucomicrobiia bacterium
AACAAGCCGGCCCGGATTGGCCCAACGAAGGATTCGATTTCGGACCGGTCATGAACCGGATAACCTCCGAGTTGACCAAACGCTGCCGGAATTTCGAGTTCGTCACGTCCCTGGCAAACGGTGAGGAACAGGCCAAAAATATCCTCGATGGCGACAAATCGGCGGGTATCGATGGCTACCTGGTTTATCAGATGAACTGTTGGAACCGGGTGGTCCAAACCATCGCCACCTCGGGCAAGCCCGTTCTTTACGCCGATTTCCAATTCGGCGGCAGTGGCGGTTTTCTGACCTACACGGCAGCATTTCTCCGCAAACAGACGCCGAATGTCGGTTTTGTGGCTTCGTCGCAAATCAAAGATTTGGCGGAAGCGGTGAAATGCTTCGCCCTGGCTAAAAAAGGCGGCTCGATGGTTGATTTTGCCGCAATGACAGCGCGAATACGAATGGCACGCACACCCAAAATCGGCCATCTCGCCTGTAAACCTGACAATCTAAAACCTCTTTCGACCAACGATTGCCTGCGCCGCATGAAAGAATCAAAAATCCTGGCGGTCCGCGGCCAGGAGTCCGGACCTGCCGCGCCCATCATGGGCATCCCGCTGGTTAACGTCCCGTTCGCAGAACTCAACAACGCCTGGCAAGCGGCCGATAAAGACGAGACCCGGGCGGTCGCTGACCATTGGCAGAAGACCGCCAAAACCGTCACCGGTGTCACGCGCGAAACCCTCGAACAATCGGCGGCGATGTACCTGGCCCAGAAAGCGGTCATGAAAAAATATGACGCCAACGCCATCACGATCAATTGCCTGGGCGGTTTCTATAGCGGACAAATCCATGCTTACCCTTGTCTCGGATTCCATCAACTGCTCAACGAAGGTCTGGTGGGCGCCTGCGAATGTGACGTGCGATCGACCGCTACGATGGTTGCTCTGACCACGCTCACCCAGGGCCGGCCGGGTTACATCTCGGATCCGGTCGTTGACACGTCCAAACGGCAAATCATCTATGCCCATTGCGTGGCGTCGAATCGGGTGTTCGGCCCGCAAGGCCAGGCGAATCCCTTTCAGATCCTCACCCACTCGGAAGACCGCCAAGGCGCCTCGGTGCGGTCGCTTCTGCCTACCGGCTACCTGACCACGACGGTCGAGATTTTGCCGGACCGCAAAGAAATTCTTTTGCACCAGGCCAAGGCGGTCGATAATGATCCCGACGATCGGGCTTGCCGAACCAAGCTCGCCGCGGAACCTATCGGAGATATCGAGAAACTCTTCACGCAATGGGATCAATGGGGTTGGCACCGGGTCACGGTGTACGGCGACCTCAAGGAACCCGTGCATGCGCTGGCTGATGCGATGGGCTGGTCGGTCGTTGAAGAAGCCTAGGGCGCAATGCCAGCAGTGGGAAAGGCTCCGAAAGCCAATCCCTTTCGGAGGGCGGAGCTCCGCGACGCCCTGACTTATCGAATGTTGGACGGTCATAATACTCGAACCGGCGCAGAAAAAGATGGGGGCTCCCGGAGCTCGCCCCTCCGAGAGCTTTCAAGGCGGACCGCCCTATTTCAGGATCTGAAACAGGCTGGCAAAATCGTCCGTCCAGAGGGGTATTTTGACTGAATTAGTGCTCACCGCGCTAGTGGCCTCGCGGATGGATTGAGAGTTCAGGATGTCTTTATTATGCGTGAGCAGAATCCAGGTGCAGGAATACTCCCACCATTCGTCGTCGTTTTCATCGTACGAAATGTTGGCCACCTGGTAGTTGAAGTGCCGCGCCAGATTGAGAACGACCGGCTCCAGGTCCAGGAAGTGATTGGAAATGTGAACGGCAATGATGCCGCCAGGCTTCAGGTGTCGCTCATAGATGTCAAAGGCTTCTTTCGTGAGCAGATGGACGGGGATGGCGTCGCTGCTGAACGCGTCCAGGGCGAGCAGATCGAATCCCTGCGGCGACTCGCGTTCCATCGAAAGGCGTGCATCCCCAAGCACCACGTCAACTTTACTTGCGCAGTTGGTGAGATAAGTGAATCGCGACGTTGCCAACCGCTTCACCGCAGGATTGATTTCATAGAAACGCACGTAATCGCCGGCGTGGCCGTAAGCGGCCATGGTGCCGGTTCCCAGGCCAACCAGGCCGATGCGTTTGGCGCCTTCCGGCAGCGCTCGCATGGCCAACCCCACCCCGCTCTTCTGGCCATAGTAGGTCGTGGGCCATTGGGCCTGCGTTGGATCGACGAATTGAATGCCGTGCGTGATGCGTCCGTGCTTGAGGAGGAAATGGTGCCCCTCGGGCTCGTCCTGGCGATATTCCAGCACGGTAAGCAAACCGTAGAAATTGCGCGATCGGTAAACCGAATCGTGATCGGATTTCGCGGCCTGCATCCACAACGCAATCCCCAGCGCCACCACCCCCAATGACAGCCAGACACTCACCAGGAAGCGCCCGACGTGCCGGTTTCCAAAGGGTTTGCGCCATACCCAGGAGGCCACGACTAAAACCAGCATGAGCCACATCGCGATGCGCAGTCCCAGAAAGTAGCCTTTGGGAATGGCCGAATAATGCCCACTTAGCCGCACCAGATACCAGTCAAGCCCGCCGAACAAAACGAACGGCAGCAAGCACGCCAGCCAGCGCCACAGCCTTTCATGACGGGGATCCCGATCCCGCGCCAGGACGGTCGTGAACAATAAACCGCACCCGAAAAGCCCAACGTGCAATTCGTAGTAATCCAGGAAAATCGCGGGCGCAATCACGGCCACAAACAGCCCGCCCAATGCGCCCCCGGCGGCGATCATCAAGTAAAAAGCCGTCAACTGACGCGGATCTGGCCGAATCCGGTAAAGCTCGCCGTGACACGCCATGCAGCAGACAAACAGCCCGCCGCAGTAGATAGCCACTTGGCGACGAATCGAGGCGTCGCTGCCTTCATACAGCGCCCAGCCTAAGCCGCCCAGCGCCGCGATCAGCGCAAACGTGAAGAAGAAACGCGAGTACCATCTTGGATTGTCGAAACAGAGGATGAAGCTCAGGAGGTAGAGCGCCAGCGGCAGCACCCAAAGAAACGGTATCACCGCCACATCCAGGCACAGCTTGTTCGTCGTGGCCAGCAGCAGCCAAAGCAGCATTTGCAGACGCGTCGGCGGCGGGGCTTCAATCTCGGAGGGATGGGTCGCCAATGGGATTTCTCCCGCCTCAGCCGAAGGCACAGCCACTGGGTGGCCATCGGGAGCCACTTGTTCCTTGCTGACCTGCTCACCAGCCATGAACCTGACAGAGCCTGTGGTAGGGCGGTGTTGCCGCACCGCCCCAATATCAGGGCGGAGCAGCAGCTCCGCCCTACCGGGTTCATGGGAATCCGCCGGAGTCGCTCTCCACAATTTCAGCGCGCAATAACCGCAACCGATGACAAACACAACCAACCCCCAAGACCATAACCCGGCCTGAGCCTGGCGGGTGAGGTGCGACTCGAAAAAGAACGGGTAACTGACCAGTGCCAGCAATGAGCCCACGTTCGAAAGCGCGTAAAGCCGGTAGGGCGACACACCCGGATTCGTGCGACTGAACCATTGCTGCATCAGCGGGCCGGTGGACGACAGCACTAAATAAGGCAGGCCAAGGCTGGCGGCCAATAACCAGAGGATTTCCCACGTTGGATTCCCATCACCCGTCGGCTTGAGGGCATCGTTGGGCGTTATCGGCAGCAGCGCCAGGGCGGCGACGAGCAGAAAGAGATGCACGACGGCCTGCCAGCGCGGCTTGACATATCGCGAAATGAGGTGTGCGTAAGCGTATCCACCCAGCAACAACACCTGGAAAAAAAGCAGGCAGGTCGTCCAGACACCGGGTCCGCCGCCGAACCAAGGCAGGATGTACTTGCCAATCAACGGCTGAACCTGGAACAGCAGGAAGGCCCCGGTGAATATGGTCAACGCATAGGCTAGCATGGCAACGAACGAAACATCGTCTCAAACCTAATCCCAAAAACTGAGGTGTGGCCGAGTTGCGGCTCGGCCGAGATATCACGGCGGCGCGGCAGCACCGCCCTACCAATATTGCTGCCGCGGCATCCGACTACTTGGCCGCCCCTTTCTTCTCATAGATCCGCACGTAATCCACCAGGAATTTTTGCGGAAAGATCGAGCTGTCCACGCCCTCGGCTCCGCCCCAGGCGCCGCCGACGGCCGCGTTCAAAATGAGATAATGCGGCTTGTCAAAAGGCCAGGCTTCCACCCCGGTTTTCTCGTTGGCATAGGTGAAATACTGCTTGTCATCGAAGAAAAACTCGATTTTGTCCGCATCCCATTCGATGGCATAAATATGAAAATCCTCGGACGGCGCCTTGGTGGTCAGCTTCGCGCCTTTCTGGGTTTTCTTTATATGGTTGTATTTGGCGGTGTGGATGGTGCCGTGAATGGTATCGGGGTCGTGGCCGACGAATTCCATGATGTCGATTTCGCCGCACGCAGGCCAGCCACCGCTGCGATCGCTGCCCAACATCCAGATCGCCGGCCACATGCCGCGGCCATGGGGAATCTTGGCGCGCACCTCGATGCGGCCATACCGCCAGTTAACGATGCCCCGAGTGGTTAAACTGGCGGAGGTGTAATCGGCGAATTGACGTGAACGCCGCGAATTGCCTTTGGCGTTGGGATCATAGGCTGGATTGGGGAACTTTTCCTGGCGCGACTCAATTATGAGCATGCCGTTTTCCAACCGCGCGTTTTCCTGGCGTCCCCGGGTGTAATACTGGAGCTCGTTATTCCGCACAAAACCTTCCTCGTAAGTCCACTTGGCCGGATCCGGCAGTCCCGGTTTGTCGAACTCGTCGGACCATACCAGTTGCCAATCGGCTGCCTGCGCTGCGCTGCCGGCCAGCAACGCGATAAGTCCGGCCAGAAAAATAAATCGGTTCTTCATTCAATAACCTTTCACGCCATGGGTTGATCAAGGGGGATTCT
Organism: Verrucomicrobiia bacterium; assembly: GCA_017880715.1. Classification (GTDB taxonomy): domain Bacteria; phylum Verrucomicrobiota; class Verrucomicrobiia; order Limisphaerales; family UBA1319; genus JADGRT01. Next base: position 4,953 of record JADGRT010000100.1, read on the forward strand.
GGAGCTTACCCCGGTCACTGCGCAAGCCTGGAGACTCAGGAAAGATCGTATGGGGCGCATCTTCGAATCGTCCTCGTCCTTCGTCCTCGTCCCTCGTCCTCGATTCAGGATTTTTTTCGAGGACGAAGGACGAAGGACGAAGGATTACGGCAGCCTTGTCCATCCTTCGTTTGCATGGCTGCCTTAGCCGTTTTTGCCGCAGCATTGTTTGTATTTCTTGCCGCTGTGGCAGGGGCAGGGATCGTTGCGGCCGACCTTGGGACCGGTTCGGACCGGTTTGGCTTTGGCGATTGCCTCGGAGGCCTCGCTGACCACGTCGCTGGGTCTGGCCGCTTGGTTTTCGAGTTCGCCGGTGCTCTGCGCATGGATCGTTTGCTGCCGGGACAGGTTACGCAGGAACTGCTCGAACACCATTAGGCTGGACGCGCTGCGGAAAATATTGTGGCAGATCTCCGTCTTGATGTTGACCATCAATTCTTCAAAGCTCTTGAAGGCCTCCGCCTTGTATTCGATCAGCGGATCACGCTGACCGTACGCCCGCAGCCCGATGGAATTGCGCAGGCTGTCCATATAGTAGAGATGCTCCTGCCAGAGCCGGTCGATGGCGGTCAGAATGGTGTAACGCTCGATCGACTTGAGATGCTGCGGTTCCTCGTACTTCGCCTTCAGTTCATAAGCCTCGCGCACCCGCTTCGAAATATAGAGGCAAACGGCGAATTGGGCCGGGCTCAATCCGTCGAACAGCGACCCCGGCACCGGTTCCTCGACGCCCCCGTTGGCCGCCTTGAGTAAATCGGCCTCGCTGACGCCGATCGGGAAATTGTAATTCACCCAGTCGGTCAGCGCGTGGATATTCCATTCCTTGACATCGGTGGCCGCCGAACTGAACTGCCCGATCTTCTGGACCCCCACCTCTTCCATGATGTCCATGAGGCGATCCCGCACGTCCTCGGCGCGGATGATTTCGTTGCGGAAGCCGTAGAGGACTTCGCGCTGCTTGTTCATCACGTCGTCGTACTCGAGCGTGCGTTTGCGGATCTGGAAATGATGCTGCTCGACGCGCTTTTGGGCGGTCTCGATCGAGCGGTTCAGCAGCGGATGTTGGAGCTCCTGGCCTTCCTCGATGCCCACCCGTTCCATCACCTTGACAATGCGGTCGGAACCGAACAGCCGCATGACATCGTCTTCCAGGGAAATGAAGAAATGCGAGGAGCCGGGATCGCCCTGGCGCGCGCAACGGCCGCGCAATTGGCGGTCGATGCGCCGCGCTTCATGGCGCTCGGTGCCGATCACGTGCAAACCGCCCGCCTCGGCCACGCCCGGTCCGAGTTTGATGTCCGTTCCACGGCCGGCCATGTTGGTGGCAATGGTGACCGCCCCGCGTTGTCCGGCCCGGGCGATGATCTCGGCTTCCTGCTCGTGGTATTTGGCATTCAGCACGCTGTGGATGATGCCGGTGCGGCTCAGTTGCCGGTGCAAATTTTCGCTGGACTCCACGGAAATGGTGCCCACCAGCACGGGACGACCCTGGTGGTTCATATCCACGATTTCCTTGACGACCGCGTCCCATTTCTCGCGCTTGGTCTTATAGACGGAATCGTTGCCGTCCTGGCGGACGCACGGTTTGTTGGTCGGCGCCACCAGGACCCCCAGCTTGTAAATATCGAAGAATTCGTTGGCCTCGGTTTCCGCCGTGCCGGTCATGCCGGCCAGCTTTTCGTACAAGCGAAAATAGTTCTGGATCGTAATCGTGGCCAGGGTCTGCGTCTCGCGCTCGATCTCGACGCCTTCCTTGGCTTCCACCGCCTGGTGCAAGCCGTCGCTCCAGCGCCGGCCGCTCATCAAACGCCCGGTGTGCTCATCGACAATGATGACCTTGTTGTTCTGGACCACATACTCCACGTCCTTTTCGTAGAGGCAGTAAGCCTTGAGCAATTGGGAAATGCAATGAATCTGCTCGGAGCGGGCCTCGAAATCGGTCTGGATTTTGGCTTTCATTTCCGCCCGCTTGACGGGATCGGTCTCCGGTCCCGCATCCACGTCATGGTACGCCGAAATCAGGTCCGGCAGCATGAAGGCATCCGGATCCTGCGGGCTCATGAAATTGCGGCCCTTTTCCGTCAGATCCGCATCATGGCTTTTTTCGTCGATGGCAAAAAAGAGCTCTTCCTTGGCGGCGTAGAGGGCTTTCTTGCTCTGGTCGGCGTGCAATTCCAGCTCGGCCTGGTTGGTCAGCCGCATGTTTTCGCCGTCCTCCATCAGCTTGAGCAACCGCGAAAGTTTCGGCGCGCCAAGTTTCACCTTGTAAAGCAATAGGCCGAGTTCCTTCTCCACCGCGGCGCGATTGGCGGGTTGCGATCCGTCCGTCGGGTGCAGAATTCCGATCAGTTTTTGCGCCTCGTCCAGCAGCCGGTTGCCGAGCTTTTCCTGCGTCCGCACGATGGATTCGATGGTCGGTTTGAATTGTTCGTAGTTCTTGTTGTCCACGTTGACCACGGCTGGACCGCTGATGATCAGCGGCGTGCGGGCCTCATCGATCAGGATCGAATCGACTTCATCGATGATGGCGTAATAATGTCCCCGCTGGACCTGGTCTTCGGTCCGGGTGGCCATGCCGTTGTCGCGCAGGTAGTCGAAGCCGAACTCGGCGTTGGTCCCATAAGTGATGTCGCAATTATACTGAGCTCGTCGCTCGTCGGGCGTCTGGTCGTGCAGGATGCAACCCACGGTCAGACCGAGAAATTGATAGACCGCGCCCATCCACTCGCTGTCGCGGGCGGCCAGGTAATCGTTAACCGTCACCAGATGCACGCCGCGGCCGGTCAGCGCATTGAGGTAGATGGGCAGGGTGGCGACGAGCGTTTTACCTTCGCCGGTGGCCATTTCGGCGATCTTGCCCTTGTGCAAGGCCATGCCGCCGATCGACTGCACGTCAAAAGGGATCATATCCCAAAGGATCTTGTGTCCGCGAACCTCGACCTCCTGGCCCATCAAACGCCGGCAGGCGTTTTTAACCAACGCGTAGGCCTCGGGCAGGATTTCTTCGAGCGCCGCGCTCAATTCCTTACGATCCTCGATCGCCGTCAACCGGGCCTTCCAGGCCGCGGTTTTTTCCCGTAAAGCTTCGTCGGACAGGGACTGGAAAGACGGCTCGAACTCATTGATTGTGGCCACGATCGGTCGCATCCGCTTGACCTCGCGATCGTTCTTCGTGCCAAAAACTTTCTTAACGATAAAACCTAACATGATAAAATTATAGAATTAAACGGAAACGCTACGGGAAGGCAGCCCACGCGTCAAAGGTTTTAACGCGCGCCCTGTCAGGCGCCAGGGCTGCATCAAGCTCGTCAATCACAACGTAGCAGCCGACGTGAGTCGGCTC
>JADGRT010000101.1 GCA_017880715.1 Verrucomicrobiia bacterium
GACTATCCCGTCGCCCGCCTCGGCGGAAAAACCCCGCTGCAAGTCGCCCGAAAACCGAACCTCGACCGCATCGCCCGCGAAGGCCGTTGCGGCCTTTTTCGCACCATCGAGGACGATATGCCCACCGGCAGCGAGGCTGCCAATCTCTCCGTCCTGGGCTACAATCCCCGTGAAGTCCTGCAAGGCCGCGGCGTGCTCGAGGCGGCCAGCATCGGCGTCGATATTCACGACGATGAGATGGCCATGCGCTGCAACTTGCTTTGCCTCTTCGAAGACGGCCGGATCAAAAACCACTCGGCCGGCCATATCAGTTCGGCCGAGTCGGATGAAATCCTCAAGACGCTGCAACACGAAATCGGTTCGGACCGGCTGCGCTTTTATACCGGCGTAAGCTATCGCCATTTGTTTGTCGGCCAGGGCCTCGATCCCCGGCTCGAATGCGCGCCGCCGCACGACCATCCCAACGAACCGGCCGCCCGCCTGATGATTCGCGCCAAAGTTCCCGAGGCCCAAAAGACCGCCGACCTGCTGAACGATCTGACCCGGCGTTCATGGGCCATCCTGAAGGATCATCCGGTAAACCGGAAACGCCAGGCCGCCGGTCAAGATCCCGGCAATTCCATCTGGCTGTGGTCACCCGGCAAACGACCCAAAATGTGGACCTTCCAGGAACAGTTCGGGGTGACGGGCGCAGTCATCTCCGCGGTGGATCTCATCCGCGGCATCGCCGTGTATGCCGGCTTGAAGCCCGTCAAGGTGGCCGGCGCCACCGGTCTTTACGACACGAATTACGAGGGAAAAGCGGATGCCTGCCTGGCCGCGCTGGAACAGTGCGATTTTTGTTATGTGCATGTCGAGGCCCCCGATGAAGCCGGACACGATGGCAATCTGGATCTGAAAATCCGGACCATCGAAGACCTGGACGCGCGCCTGGCCGGCCGGATTCTGGCGGGACTGGAAGAGCGAAAAATCGAAGCCGTGGTCGCCGTTTTACCCGACCACCCCACCCCGGTCGAAAAACGCATCCACGTCCGCGACGCGGTGCCGTTCGCCATCCGTCATCCGCACCAGAAGCCGGACAGGGTGGAGCGTTACGACGAGGTGAGCTGTGCTGCCGGAAGCTACGGCACGATCCACGGAGACCAGTTCATCCGCACCGTGTTCGGGCAGCAGATCCCCAGTCTGAAACCCGAACCCTGAACCCTGAACCCTCAACTGCCCGAGTCCTCGGGTTTTGAGATGCGGCGGGTGAGATCCTGCACGGCGGTGGCGATGTCTTTCTGCTCGTAAAGCATCGCATAGACTTCATCGATGATGGGCGTGGTCACATTCATCTTGCGGGCAACCTGGTGGGCGGACCGGGCCGTTGGATAGCCCTCGGCCACGGCCACCATCGAGGCCAGAATAGCCGCGAGCTTCTCGCCCCGGCCCAACCGTTCGCCCAAGCCGCGATTGCGACTGAGCTTGGAAAAGCAGGTTACCACCAGATCGCCCAAACCGCTCAGACCGCCAAAAGTTTCCGCCTGCGCGCCGCAGGCCACGCCCAATCGCCGGATCTCCACGATGGCCCGGGTGATCAATGCGGCTTTGGAATTGTCGCCGAAGCCCAACCCGTCGCACACACCCGCGCCGATGGCGATGATGTTCTTGAGGGCGCCACCCAGTTCCACCCCCAGCACATCGCCGCTGGTATAAACGCGGAAAGCGGGGCGATGAAATAACTTTTGCACGGTGGCAGCGGTGACGGCATCGCGGCTGGCAGCCACAATGGCGGTCGGTATCCCGCGCGCCACCTCCAACGCCAGGGTTGGTCCCGACAACGCCGCCACCCGGGCGTTCGGCGCGTTGACCTCCAAAATGCCACACATGGTCCGGCCGGTTTCGTACTCGATTCCTTTGGTCACCGTCACCACGATCCCGGAGAAACCCGACAGACAACGCGTGACCTCGCGAAAGGCGCTGGAAGGCACCGCCACCACCACGCAGTCGCTGCCTGCCACGGCCCGGGCCGGATCGCCTTCCAACTGCCATTCGCGTGCCACCTCAAAGCCGGGAAAGAAGCGATCGTTGCGTCCGGTCGCGCGCATCTCCTCCAGATGCTCGGGAAGATTGCTCCACAAGGTGAGCGTGTGTTGTCCCTGATGCAACAGACGCGCCAGGGCGGTGCCCCAGGCGCCGGCGCCGAGAATGCAAATGTTCATGTCGTTGGTTTTGGAGGTTCAGCTTTTGGCTGGGAACCTAACCGATGCTCGGTTCCCTGCCTCAGTCGCTGAAGGTTGCTTTTATGTTTGTATATCGCCAAAGCGCCGATCAAGGCGGTGATAAGAATCATCACCCGGCTGCCGTGCAGCAACCCCACCGCAATCGGCAGACAGCCAGCGGCGGCGACGGAGGCCAGCGAGACATAACGGCCAAGACCCAATACCACCAGCCACACCATCAGACAAACCAATAGCGCCCAGGGCGCCCAGGCGACCAGCACGCCAGCGGAGGTGGCGATGCCTTTGCCGCCCTTGAATCGCAACCAAATCGTATAATTATGCCCTAAAATAGCCGCGCCCCCAGCGACCATGCCGAGGAACTCGCGAGTCGCGGACGAGGGCGCCAAGCCCAAGCCCGCAGCCACGGCATGCGCCGCGAGAAAACAGGCCAGGAAACCTTTGAGGGCATCCGCCAGCAGCACCAGCGCCCCCGCCGTTTTTCCCAGCACCCGAAAGACATTGGTGGCGCCAATATTGCCGCTGCCCGAGCTGCGGATATCGACGCCACGGGCTTTCCCCACCAGAAAGCCGGTGGGAATCGAGCCCAACAAATAGCCCAGCAACACACTTAAGGAATAAGCCAGAACTTCCACAGCCTGACTGTAGGCAAACGGCTTTGGCCGGCGCAAGCGGAATTCTGGACGCTTTCGCCCGGGCCGCTTCTCGCTTTTTTCGCCCGCACGCGCTGCAGCCGGGACGGCGCGCAACCCGTATCGGAGGGGCGAGCTCCGGGAGGAAAAATCAAACTGATTGAACAAACTTCCGTGGTCAACCGCCTATAGAAGGCGCCGTTGCGGTTGCAAAGATTTCGAATTGGAGACTTGCGCAGGTCCTCAACCTTTTGGTAACTATAGCACCGGGTTGATGAACACGGCACCAGGCTGAACGCTGGTTTGTTGCGTGTTTGCCGTTGCCTTCGCTGGCATACGGCCGCAGTGATGCAAAAAGCGCAGCAAGGTTGGTCCAGTACGGTGCGGTTGTTCGTAACTCGTTAATTATCAGGTTGCCCGTGTGGCGGAATTGGCAGACGCGCTAGATTCAGGTTCTAGTGAGTAACATCGTGCAGGTTCAAATCCTGTCGCGGGCACCACCTCCAAGATTTGATTCCAGTTGTCTCAAGGCCGCCACCATGAAAATTATCGGGTACAGCTTTTCGTGGTACCATAACGAAGCAAAGTAAAGCCCGATGGATGATGGCGGAAACACCGTTCCATCCTGGGTGGTTTCTTTCAGCCAGGTCACAGCCTTTTGCAGCGCCGCTTCGGAAGCCGGCGTCCCACCAGCCAGCGCTCCCAATGCTAAAGCCGTTTCCTCGATCGTCGGCGTTGTTCCTCCGCCTCCACCCCAACCGCCGGAGGCGTGTTGGGTGTCGAGCAACCAGCGGCCGCCGGTTTGAATCAAGGGCGTAAGGTCACCCACTCCTCGATCTGCCAGCGCGCGCAATCCTGTCACCACCTGCGCGGTTCCGTAGGTCAGGTTTTCATGTTGCGGTGCGTGCTGATTGCCGAACCAGAGCGGACACCAGGAGCCATCGCCCCGCTGGGTTCGGCGCAGGTAGGCCACGCCATGTTGCACGGCACTGTCCACGCGCCCCTGTAACCAGCCGTTCACGTCCAGCCGCCATTCCGCCAACGCTCGCAATGCGTGCGCGGTGATATCTGGACAGCTTCGGTCAAATGGCAATTTCCCCCAACCGCGACAAAACGTGGGCATGCCGCCATCGGCATTCTGCAAATCCAAAAGCCAGGTTATTCCCGCCGTCGCCGCCTGCCGCGTTTGCGGGTCGATGGTTCCCAATCGCCGCAGTGCCAGCAAGACGCCGGCCGTATCGTCCGCATCGGGAACGCCTCCCGACCGGGGAGTCCAGGCCCAGCCGCCCGGCGCCGCATGGGTGAACCGATGCTCGGCGCGATGCTGCTGGGCCAGCAGCCATGGGCGGATTTTTCCCTTCGGTTCGGGTGGCAATGGATCGGGGTCTCGAATGTTCAGACCGGAATCGACATTCAAACTCAAGGCCTGGACGGCCAGTGTGGTTACCCAAGTTGCCAGGTGGGTGTCGATCGGCCAACTGCCATCTTCGCGCATGGACGCAACCAGGAATTGTGTTCCTTGGACGGTCACCGGATGATTTGCCTGCCCCGCCGCAGCCAGGCTCATGACGACGAAACTCGTCAACGGGGTGGCCTCCAGAAAGCCGCCGGACTCCGGCTGAATGCCGGTCAAAACCTTCAGCGCTCGCGGCGTAATCTGGTTGCGCAATTCCATGCCCAACGACCAACGCGCTGTTCCCAATTGATGCCGGACCAGTCCGATGGCAATCAACGCCGGGATCGCATAACTCACGACTGGCAGCCGCAGCCATTTGAAGACTTGATGCGGCAGAACCGACAGTTCAAATGGCAATTGCGGCACGGTCTGCCACGCAAGCGATCCTTTGCCTAATCGACCGGCCAGGGCGCAAACGGTTAAAATGGGCGCGGAAAAAGTGCGATCATTGCCATAAAATCGAATCACCGCCGCGGCAATAGCTTCCGGCCGAAGAGAACCCGCGTTGCGAACTACGTAAGCTTCGGCCTGGTCGATTGTGCGGCGACACGATAAAGGAGCGTCCGCCAGCGACCAGGCCGACCAGCAAAGCAGCGTGGTGCTCAGATTGCTCGGGCTTCCAGGAGCGTCTCCCCAGCCGCCATCCGGGTTTTGGTCTTTGGCCAGCCACTGCAAACCCCGCCGGATCGCATCCGCATGCGCCTGAGGATTGACCTGTGCCAGGGCAAACACAGCGACGGTCGTGGCTAAGGCGCTGCTTGAAAGATGCCCCTCCCAGCATCCTTCTGTTTTGAGTTCGGCCAGCAACCGCCGAGTGACGTTGGCCAGCATCATTTTTCCACCAGATTACCCAGCGCCAGCAACGCGTGAAACGTGTATTCGCAATCGGTGACCGGATCCACGGCGGTACCGCTGAAGCCACCGTTCTCGCGCCACAATCCCAGGGCAAAATCCAGGCATGCCTCCCGGATCGAAGCCAGGGGGCGCTGCATGAGGGACAAGGCATGCAGGGCCGTGGCGGTTGAAAGCAAATCCGGCATGGGCGCGCCGGTGGTTGCCTCGAATCCGCCCGCTTGCTGACAACGCGCCATCAGCCAGTCGCCGGTTGTGGCCTCGACGGGCAGGCCCAAGTGCGCCTGCAGAACGGTGGCGGCGGCTGTCACCGGTGTAGTCCCGGCATCGAGGCCGGGATAATTGGCAAAGCCGCCATCGGGAGTGCGGCATGGCTTCAGACAATGCGCAATCCGTTCCGCGTCGGAAAAAACTTCGCCCAGGTCCTGGAAGGCCAAAAAGGCCAGGAAGGTGTCGTAAACGTTGGACTGGGCGTCGCCCCGGGTTCGGCTGAACCCGTGGTCGGCACAGCGAAAGGAGGTCAACTCGCTTAGAACAGCCCGGCGACGGGCTGGCGACGCGTTGTTATACCGCGCCAGGCATCGCGCCAGGCAGACCAGGTGCACATAATCGAGATCCGCGCCCTCGCCGTGGCGGTCGATAAATGACGCCACCCGCTCGCGCGGCCAGTCCATGCCCAACGCCGCCGCGCAATCGAGTCCGTAGAGGGTGTAGTAAAGATCGCTGCGTGGCGCGCGTCCGCGAAAACCGCCGTCGTCGTTGAGCTGGCTGCGCACAAAGGCGGCAATGGCGCCGGCCATCGGGCCCGACAAGGCATCGCCAGCCCGTCGCAGGCGAGCGCTCATGATTTCACTGCACGTTGGCTGCACGCGCAACGTTCTACGCAAAAACCGCGTTCCCGGCAATCGGGAACGCTTAATCGGAGGGCGGAGTTATACGACGCCCATTTATTTTTCTGCCCGATAAAATCAAGGTGAGCAAAATCAAGCGTGATCTTCAGCATCCAGGCCAAACCAGGAGCCCCCGTCATAACGAAGCAGAGGGTGGACGAGGCGGACGAGCGGATTTTGAATGAGGAGGCTGAGCGCCATGCCACGCTTATGCCCCTCAAGCATTCTTGAGTTCCTGGTGCCGCTTGACCAGGAAAGCGCACCACGGTTCCATGCCCTGACCCGTTTTGGCGGAGACCTCGAAAATGACCGCTTTGGGGCTGAGCTGGCGGAGGTTGCCTAGCGCAAGATCACGGTTGAATTCCGTCGCTGCCGCCAGGTCGATTTTGCTGACCACCGCCACGTGGGCCGAATGAAACAGGGGCGGGTACTTTAACGGCTTGTCTTCGCCTTCGGTCACCGACAGGAGCACCACCCGCAAATCCTCGCCCAAATCGAAGGAGGCCGGACACACCAGGTTGCCGACGTTTTCGATAATGAGCAGATCCAGATCGTCTAATTTAAGCTGGCTCGCTGCCTTGGCCACCATTTCGGCTTCCAGATGGCACATCGTTCCGGTGTTAATCTGCACCGCCGGTGCGCCGGTGGATCGCAACCGGATAGCATCGTTTTCCGTGGCCAGATCGCCCACGATGACCCCCACGCGCAACCGGCCTTTCAACGCTTCAATGGTCTTTTGCAGGAAGGTGGTTTTACCGGAACCCGGCGAGGACAACACATTTAACACCAGCAACCCTTTGGCCTTGAAAAACCCGCGGTTGCGTTCGGCCAGACGGTCGTTCTGATCCAGAATGGCCTCGTTCACATCGATGGTCCGGTGTTCCTGATCGGGTTCGTGGTTGGGCTCATGCTCGTGTCCATGTCCATGCTCGTGGCTATGCGGATGATCAGGGTCGTGGTCATGAGCATGGGGATACGTTCCATTAATGCCCGCTTCGCTCTTTTTATTACAGCCACATTCTTGACACATATCAGGATACTTCTATGGAAACTAGTTCAAGTTCCAATCCGCGCCGCAACTCCACGCTCGGCTCATGGCATTGCGGACATTCATAAATCAGATCGGGCACTGGAAATTCGGTCTGACACCTGGCGCACCAGCACGAGGCGGGGACGGTTTCAATTTCCAGTTTTGCCTCCGCGGCCAGGGTGTCCTTTCGCAAGACCTCGAAGGCGAAGGTCAAGGCATCCGGCACCACCCCGCTCATGGCGCCGATCCGCATCCGCAGTTCGTGAACCTGGGTCGCGCCGGAAGCCTGCGCCTGTTTCAGGGCCATACTCAGCGTGTTTTGCATGATCCCCACCTCATGCATGGCGTGACGCTGTCCTTTCGGCCAAATCGCTTAACAGTTGCCGGATTCTTGCCAGCGCTGCGTTCATAACGGTTGGAATCACCATTTCCACGCTAACGTCTTTCGCTTTGGAGTCAAGAGAGGCATCCACGAAAATGGCGTTCTGCTTGCCAGACAGGCACTCGGCCAATTCCGGCAGCAGTTGGTGGCACGCAGATTATTTCAGCCAGAGGACGGTCACCCCCTCATTGGTCGCGTTCAGGTCAGGGTCGCCGCGCAATTCCGGCACGGCCTCCAATAAGCTCAGTACCGTGTTGTTGAAAATGGAGAAATCCTCACCGGGGATAAAATCCTTAATGACACCCTCCTTCTTGCGCAGCCCGAAGGATTTTTGCAGCCCCGTGCAAAGTGTCCCGCCTTTGCCGGTCGAGCCGTAACCGTGGATAATTTTAAGCACCCTGATCCCCTGGCGCTTGGCGCTTTTAATTTCGTCGATGACCCGCCTCCGCGCTTCATCGAGCGTGGGGAAGCTGGCCTCAACGTTGAACGTGTCGCAGGCTTTCATTCGGGTTGGCCTTCCGGCTTTTAGGTCAAATTCGATGGCTATGCTACGCTGAACGGCGAGGCAGGCAAGCCCGGTCGTATGCCTGCCACACGGGGGATCACGGTTCCGGGCGCTTTTCTCTTTACGTCACCACCGTCTGTGGGTTCGCTCGCCCGTCGCTGGTTCCACCGATAACTGCTTGACCTAAGCCTGGCCTTGAGGTAATCAAAACGTATGAAGAATAACAACCCATTAGCCATACTCTCGGTTCAACAGCTCAAAAGCGCCTTAAAAATCAAACAGGAGATAGCCGACCTGGAAAAGGAACTCGGCCAAATCTTGGACGATGAACCAACGGCCGCGCGTCCCGCTCCGCGT
>JADGRT010000102.1 GCA_017880715.1 Verrucomicrobiia bacterium
TCGCGGAATTGACGGTTACACCATCCGAGAGAGTGTAGTTCCCCGCGTTCTGCCCCGAGGCCGTGTCCACCGTCTCCGAGAAGGTCAAGGTCACGGTGTCGAACGTCGCACTGCCAACGGCTTTTACCAAGGTGGGCGGCGTCGTGTCCTGGACGACCGTGATGGCTGTCTGCACGCTGTTCGTGCCGGGGTAACCCGGCAGGGTTACCACGCAGCGATAGTTCGGATTCTGTCCCATCACCAGGATGGGTGTGATGTAGGCGGGCTTGGTGGCGCCGGGGATATCCACGCCATTGAGTTGCCACTGATACATGAAAACGTACGGATAGGTGACGCCAGGCGAGGCGGCCGCAACTGTAAGCGTCACGGGCACGTTGGCTGGACGAGTCATAGCCGCTGGCAGGTTTGCAGTGAAGGAAACCGCCGGTCCCGGCAGGTTGGCGCAAACGCGGTAGGCCTTGATGGTCGAGTTGGTGTTGTTGATCAGCGTGCGCTCGCCCGTGACCAGGTTCACTGAGTACCATTCCACACCCGCGCCGCCCGTGCCTTCGTAATAAACCAGTCGGAACGGATACAGCCCGTTGGTTTCCACGAGGAAATCGAAGGTGAGCTCGCCATTGGCAGGACTCACTCCCAGCACCAGGTTGGTGTCGCCGGGCACGGGTCCAACCGTCACGCGACAGCCGTCGTCTTTGGCGACTCCAAACCGATAGCTGCCCCGGTTCAGTTGCAGGTAGGTCACCACTTCCATTCCAATATTGTCCGTATGAGTTCCCATGCCTGGGATCAGGTTGTTCGGGTTGAAGTTGCCGATGTTATTGGTGTCCTGGGCGTAGTTGATGATGGTCGGCACATCCGAACCGCTCGATTCGGTCACTACATAGATACTGGCATTCGTTAACAATCCAGCCAGTTGAGCTTCCACGCGCTCGACCGTATTGGACAGTGTCGGCGTCACCGGCCCCTGAACGGTGCGCACGGCGAAACCGGGCAGCAACCCGGCATCGGTGGGCTTGGCCAAGCTGGCGGGCACCAGGGTTAGATTGGTCATCGTGACAAACTGCCATTCGTTGGTGACGGACTTGCTGGCCGAATCGTTGAAAGTGAGCTGCAAGGTGTTGGTGGTGCCGTAGGCAATGAAATCGGCCGGCCGATAACTGACGGTCGCGCCATACGCCGTGGCCGTGTTAGTAGCCGCCACTGGCGTTCCATTCAGGAAAAGCTTGATGCTGCCCGCGTTTACGGACGAGTCGCGGTTGGCAAGGGTCGCTGTCACCGTCACATCCGGAACCACAGCGGTGGCGCCGGGCAGCGGATAGACGGCTGTTAAGAAAGGCTGCAATGGAGCGGTAGCGGTGGTTGGGACGAACAGCAAATAGTTGAAATTAAAGGAGGATGTTAATGCCGTAAATCGCAGGGTTTGCACTCCGGCGGCGGTGCGGAGCAAAACGGGACGGCCAAAGCCATCGGCCAGCGGCACCCAGGTATAGAGCTGGTTGCCCGCAGTACCGGCTGCCGAGAATTGGCCGAGGGGAGCCGTGACTTGATTGGCGGTGGTGGCGCCGCTGGTGACTTTGTCCAGGTTGGCGGACATGGGAGCGGTGGTGCTATTGGCCAGGCGCGCATAGACCTGCCAGGATTGGCTGGCGAAGGTATGCGTGTAATTGAGCCACTCGCCGGCGGCGATCCAGCCCACATTATAATCGATCATGCCCACATCGGTGAATTTCTGGCGCGCGCCGTCGCCGGTGGCTTCCGTGCCCACGATGTCGCCTACGCGGAACGCCGCGGTGCTGGTGGTGGTCGAAATTTGGTGGGTATCGATCCCTTCGGTGGCTAATTGATCGAGATAATTGTTCGGCCCGCCATTAAGTGACAACTCAGGGTTGTCAATGAACTGACCGCCCTGAAAATTGTAATACTCGGCTTCCAACTCGAAGGCGTTGGCTACGACAAAGGTATCGAACCACCAGGTAGTGACGGTTTGTTGGCCGCGGCTGTCGATCGCCACCGCCTGGGCGGTGTAGAAGACATTCGCCTTAAGTTTGCTGTAGGTGACCGCTTTATTCTGGTCGTCGCCCGTGATGGCGAGGTCGGCGGCGGGAATGGCCGCGCCGTTGAGGGTCAGCGTGATATTGGTAAGCGTGTTCGGGCTGACAGTGGTAACGTTAAAGGCCAGGCCGGCATCGATCGGATTATACAAACTGCTGTTAGCCGGCGTCAACCCGGCGACTGTCGGCGGGTTAGCCGTGGGATCGGGCACCCCCACAGTGAAGTTATCCAATCCGCCCGCACCGTCGGCGGCAAACCCACGAAAGGCTCCCCAGACGGTGGAATCGCTGGCGATTTCCGCGCTTGTCAAGGTTATCGGGCTGAAGGAAGAAACAACCCCCGGGGTCAGCCCAGCGGTGCCAAAATCTTGCACGAAACCGCTGCTCAACATGCTGCCGTCGCCTTGGTTCACGAAGGTGAGGGACATTTGGTACCAATTCCCGGCGGTCAGGGTAACATTTGCCCCGCCCGCAGTGTTGACCGTACCGCCAGCAGCCAATTTGGTCTGCCACTGCGGAGAGAAAACGGTGCTTCCAGCAGCGGTGGGATTCAAGCGAAAGCTCGTGAAGGCCAAACCTGCGTTGCCATTCATGCCGGAGGTGTTCTCGTTGACGAAGCCGAGATGAAGCAGGCGGTTGGCGGATTCGGTTGGGGCCACAATTTTCACCAGAGCCGAGACGTTAAGTGTCGCGCCGGCGGTCGAAAAATCAAAGCTGGTATTTTTATAGATTGCCGTGCTGTCCCACGTTATCCCGGTGCCGCTGGTGAGGTTAACCCGACCGCTGCCACCAATGCCTCCCGTGAGTCCCTCCGAATAGGGGCTTCCGGCAGAGGCAGGAGTCCCGATAGGACCGCCGTTTTGGTAAAGGTTGAAGTTGTTGTACAAGTCACCCGGCGTGTTGAAGTTGATAGTGACAACGTCCGCCCGGACGGAGGCCAGACTTAGAAGAGCCGCTGCGAGCTGGAGCCACGATTTGACGGAGGGTTTGTTTTTCATAATGCTCAATGTTAATCGATCTTAGGGCGGGTTTAAAACACGGACCCAGGATACGAAGACGCTGTATGGGCTTAACCGGCGGCAAGTCATAACGTAATGCGGGAATCGGATCAAGGTCTTTTGAAAAAAAGTTGGGCTGATAGGGCATTGAGGAAGTATTTGCACAATTCTCGGAGGGCTAGTTAAACGAGGCGCTGATATTGCAGAGAAAAGTGAAGTGGGGCTCCCGGAACTCGCCCCTCCGAAATGCGGGAACTTAGGCAACGAGCTATATTACAGGCCGATCGCCTGATTGATCCCTTGAAAATAGCCCTGATAAAACGTCACGATGCGATAGGCAATTCCGAGCATCACGGCCAGGTAGAGCAGGCGCGGCAGCCATTCGGCCAGCAGATGGAACTTGCGGGAGGCCGCCTCCTGATAGAGGGCATGCAGGCGTGCCAGGGTGGTATCCAATTGTCCAACGGTTTCGCCCGTGCTGTAGAGATTGGCGAACAATTCCGGAAAGGCGGGATCGTCGCGCAGCGTTTCGGCCGGGGTTTGACCTTCAAGCCAGGCGGGTTTCCAGGACGCCACGGCCCGTCGCAAGGCGGGCGAACCGCTGGCGGCGGCGGCCAAGGCCCAGCCCTCGGTGATCGATAGGCCGGCGCTGACCAAGGCTTCCAGGGCGGCGGCCAGCCGGGCCAAGGCCAGTTCCCGGCGCGCCTTGCCCAGCCAGGGCAGGGGGTGCAGCGCCTGCTCGACGCCGGCGCGCCAGGATTCGCCATGACGGCCCTGCGCGGCATAAAGCAAGAGAAAAACCAGCAGATACAACGGCGCCAGGAGGCCCACCGTTTGGGCCAGATACGCGGCGAGGTTCCCGGACATGAAGAATTGCGGAAAAGGAAAAATGAACACGGCGGCGTGCAGGACGAAGGCGGGGTATGCCAGATCCGCCAACACGGTGCGGCCGAGTTGCGCTCGTTCCCGATAATAACCGGCCAGCAATTTGAAACAGGCATCCAGCCGTCCGCTGTGTTCGCCGGCTTGAATCAAGGCGACATCGAAGGTGGGCATCCAGGATCCGAGTTGCCGGAGGGCTTCGGTCAGGGTCATTCCCTGGTCGAGGAACGACTTAAGGCGGTTCAGGGACGGAAGCAGCCAGCGACCCGGCGGGGCGCGCTGGAGCATCTGCAGGGATTGAATCAGCGGCACCCCGGCGGTCATCAGGGAGCCTAGTTGCTGATACAACTCCGCCCGCTGACTTAATTGTCGGGGCGTGACGAAAAGGGGCATGGCGGCCCATCGGCGAGGATTTAGTCCTCGGCGATGTATTTGTCCAAGTTGGCTTTTAAGTCGCGCTTGGTGCGTAGTCCAACCACCTGATCGACGACTTCGCCGTTTTTGAAAATCAACAAAGTAGGAATGGCGCGTATGCCATATTGGGTGGCCAGGGCCGACTGCTCGTCCACATTGACCTTGCCGAACTTGGCGCGCCGGTCGTAATCGTTGGCCAACTCGTCAATGATCGGCCCGATCATCTTGCACGGGCCACACCAGTCCGCCCAAAAATCAACCAGCACCGGCGGGCTTGCATTCAACACTTCCTCGGAAAAGTTGTCTTCCGTGAGGGTCAAAAGATTGGATGCAGCCATGTGAAAAACCCGAAATGACCCGGTAAAAGATGTCGGCTTAAACCCACGGGATTAATTATTGCCCAGCATGAACACCTGAACCAGAACGGCGAGTCCGATCAGCGCGGCCACCAAGGCCAGGATTTTGTCCACCACGCTGACCGAGGCGGCACTGACGGGACGCGGCGCGGCGGGGGCGGCCGCGCGTGGCGCCGCCGCGGCCGAACTCGGACGGTGCGCGGCAGCCGGAGCCGCCACCGCGACCGGCGGGCTGGCGGCGGACGGCGCGTAAGCGGCGGCCAGCGACGGCAACTTGATGGTTGGCGAGGTGGTGGGTTTGGGAGGCAGATTGATCCGCACCGTTTCTTTTTTAGGCTGAACCTTGGCGGCTTCGGCCGGCTTCGGCGGAATGGCACCCGTTGGTAAATTTGGCAAATTTTCAGACATATCTTTCGTACTCACGCTAGAGTCGGCACGCGGTGGTGTCAAACTCTATTCCCATCGTTGGCCGGGGGGGGCCGGTCATCCGTATCCGCCGGCCCGCGACCCGCGTAAAAATCCGGATTACGCGCGGCGATCCATGCCGTCGCGACGCGGGCCGCCGGGAGACGTTCTTCCTTGGGACGCGCCACGTTGACCGTCAGCGGCCGGTCTTGAAAATCCTTGCCATGGAACCTTTCCACGGCTCTCCAGTTGAAGTTTGCCAAGCCCGGCTTTCTCGTTAAGGTGTCGGCATGCGGATGGACTATGCGGTGGCGGATCATTGGGAAGGCGGGTTCGATGAAACCGGTCTGCAGGCGTGGGCGAGCGGCTTGCGTCAGCGGCTGGGCACGCGCCGGGTTTCATTGGGACTGGCCTTTCTGAGCCCCGCTTTTTCTTCGCAAGCGGCCCAAGTGCTGGAACTGCTGCGAGTCTATGGCCAGATGCCCTTGTTAGTTGGATGTTCCAGTCCCGGGCTGGTCGCCGGAAACCGCGAATGGGAGGAAAACGCCGGTCTGGTGCTGGGCTTGTACTCTCTGCCGGGCGCCGATTTGCGCGCCTGTCATTTCACCCAGGAACAGCTCGACGGCCTGGCGACCCCCGCCGGCTGGCACGCCCACACGGGCATAGCGGCGGACAGCACCAACGGCTGGCTGGCGTTCGCCGATCCTTTCCACCTTGACTGCGAGGCCTGGCTGGATTCGTGGAACAAGGCCTATCCGGGCAAGACCGTGGTCGGCGGATTGGCGGGCGGCAACCTGGAGGAACGAACCACCCAGGTGTATTTGAATGGCGAGGTCTATGAAGAAGGGGGCGTGGCCGTGTCGGTGGGCGGCGAGTTCAGACTCATCAGTCTGATTTCCCAAGGCTGCACTCCCATCGGCGACACCTGGACCATCACCAAAACCCACCAGAACTTCATCCAGGAAATCGCCAACCGCCCGGCGTACGAAATCCTGGTGGATACGTTCAATCACCTCACGGATGCCGATCGCCAGAAGGCGCGGGGCAATCTGCTGGTCGGACTCGTGGTCAATGAATACCTCGAAGAGTTCCACCGGGGCGATTTTCTCATCCGGAATCTGCTCGCCGCCGACCCCCGCACGGGCAGCCTGATCGTGGGCGCCCTGCCGCGCCAGGGCCAAACCATCCAGTTCCAGCGCCGGGACGCCGCCGCCGCGTCCGAGGATTTGAGCTTCTTGCTGGAACAAACGCGGCGGAACCTGGCGGGACAAACCATTTATGGCGGCTGTCTCTGCTGTTGTGGCGGCCGGGGCCAACATCTGTTTGGCCGGGCGAATCACGATGCGCAGCAGATTCAGGAAAAACTGGGTCCGCTGCCGCTGACAGGCTTTTTCTGCAACGGGGAAATCGGCCCCGTGGGCGACCGCAATTTCCTGCACGGCTACACCGCGTCGCTGGCCTTGTTTGTCAAACCCACCCACTGAATCCTTTGGAACCCTCCGCTCCACCCCTCGCCGACCCACCGGCCACGGCGGCAACCCAGGCCGGCGCCGGGCAGGGAACCGCCGGTCCGGTCTCCAGCACCGAAACGCTGCCACCGCTCGGGTGCCCACCCAACGCCCCGGTGGGATTCGGATTGATTCATCCCCTGGCTTCCATTCTCGACCGTCTCGATCCGACCCGCCTGTTTCGCCAGCCCCAGCCGCTGGAAGTCGAACTGGGCAGCGGCGACGGCTCGTTCCTGCTGCAACACGCCCTCCGGCATCCCGATCGTAATTTCATCGGTGTCGAGCGCCTGCTGGGGCGGTTGCGCAAGCTCGACCGGAAGGGCGGCCGCGCGGGGCTCACCAACCTGCTTCTGGTCCGGATTGAGGCCGGTTATTTTCTGGAGTATTTGTTGCCGCCCGCGACAGCGCAGGCGCTGCATATTTATTTTCCTGATCCCTGGCCCAAAAAGCGACACCGGAAACACCGGCTGGTCAACGAGCGGTTCCCCGATATCGCCCGGCAAGCGCTGGTCCCCGGCGGGATCGTCTATCTGCGCACGGACAATGAGGATTACTTCACGCAGATGCGCGCGGTGTTCGGAGCGAATGCCGCCTTTCAGGAAACGGAAACGCCGGTGGTCTTAACTGAGCTGGTGACGGATTTCGAGCGCCATTTTCAAGCGCAAGGCGTCGCCATCCGACGCGCTGCCTACCAACGCACTTCATGAATGACCCGTTGAAACAAAATTCGTTCGCCGCCACGCACACCGCGACGGCCGCCCGGCATCGAATCTCCTTTTTCCGCCAAAGCGGCTGGATGGTGATCGCCACGGTGACCGGCGGCGTCTTCATGGCCGCCGTGCATGTGCTGGCCAATAAAATGGAACCGGCCGAGTACGGCGTTTTTTTCACCCTGCTGCGTTGCCTGATCCTGCTGGGCATTCCCGCGGCCGGTCTGCAAACCATTTTCGCCCAACAGGCGGCCGCTACGCTGACCGAAGAGCAATCACGGCGGCTGGCCGGCGCCACGCGGTCCGTCGTCACGGGCATTTTCGGCCTCTGGCTCGTCCTGGCGCTGTTAGTGTTGCTGTTTGAAAAGCCACTTTTATCCATGCTTAAGATTAACAACCCAGCGGCCTTGTGGATGACGGTGGCCGTGGCGCTTACCACCCTCTGGGCTCCAGTCCTGAAAGGCCTGTTGCAAGGGTGGCAGAATTTTATGGGATTGGGCTGGGTGAGCATCCTCGACGGGGCGGGACGTTTTTTGGCCGTGGCTGCCATTGTCCTGTTCCTGGGGGGGCAGGCCGCCGGGGCGATGACCGGCGCGTGGCTGGGTCAGATCGTATCCATCCTGGTCGGGTTGGCCTGGACGTGGCGGATCTTCCGCGGCCCCGGCGCCGCGTTTGCCTGGGGTCCGTGGCTGGGACAGGTGCTGCCGCTGACCCTGGGCATCGGCGCCACGATGATCCTGCAAAGCGCTGACGTGATTTTCGTGCAGAGCATTTATCCCGAGAGCGTCGCTCCGGTGTTTTACATGCCGGCCGCCATGATCGGGTTTGCCCTGGTGCAATTTACGGTGCCGCTGGCCTCGGTCATGTTTCCCAAAATCGTCCACAGCCTGGCGCGCTCGGAGAAAACCGACGCCTTGCGTTTGACCTTGCTGAGCACGGCATTGTTGGGTGGGGTGGCGGCCATTGTCTGCACGATCTGGCCGGTGCTGCCCTTGCG
>JADGRT010000103.1 GCA_017880715.1 Verrucomicrobiia bacterium
CTCCGCGACGCCCTGACTAAACGGATGTCGGATGGGCGTGAGACATGAAGCGGCGCAGAGGAGAAGATGGGGGCTCCCGGAGCTCGCCCCTCCGACACGCCCCCTTCGAAGGCATTGCCGACAAAATGTCGGCGCTCCGAATAAAGTCAGTTGCACCCAGGGGCGTGCATTCCGGGTTGAATCACCTTGCGTCAACACGTTCTCCTTTTATAGTAACCCGCTTGGCCGATTGCGGTGGACGAATGGAAAATGAAGCCGGCCGGCCGAAATCGAGTTTTGGACGTTTGCAATCTAATGCCTATGAGTACGACACCTTTACACGTAGCGGTAACCGGCGCTGCCGGCCAGATTGGTTATGCCCTGTTGTTCCGCATTGCCTCCGGGGCCATGTTCGGAACGCAGCAACCCGTCATCCTGCACCTGATCGAGATCGAGCCCGCCCTGCCCGCTTTGGGCGGCGTGGTCATGGAGCTGGAAGATGGCGCGTTTCCGCTGCTCAAAGGCATTGTGCCGACCGCGAATCTGGACGAAGGTTTTCGCGGCGTGAACTGGGCTTTGCTGGTGGGCAGCGTGCCCCGCAAGCAGGGCATGGAACGTAAAGATCTCCTGGGCATCAACGGCAAGATTTTCATCGGTCAGGGTCAAGCCATACAAAAGAATGCCGCCCAGGACGTGCGGGTGCTCGTGGTCGGCAATCCCTGCAACACCAACTGCCTGATAGGCATGCGCAACGCGCCCGGCGTGCCGCGCGACCGCTGGTTCGCCATGACCCGCCTTGACGAAAACCGCGCCAAATCTCAATTGGCCAAAAAGGCCGGCGTGGACATTACCGCTGTATCCAACCTGGCGATCTGGGGCAACCACTCGGCCACCCAATACCCGGATTTTTATAACGCCCAAATCAACCAGCAACCGGCCACCGAGCTGATTCGCGATGAAGCCTGGCTGAAAGGCGAATTCATCACCGCCGTTCAGCAGCGCGGCGCGGCCATCATCAAGGCGCGCGGCGTCTCCAGCGCCGCCAGCGCAGCCAACGCCATCGTCGATTCCGTCGGTTCCATCCTTCATGCCACGGCGCCGGGCGATTGGCACAGCGTCTGTCTTTGCTCGGAAGGCAGTTACGGCATCGAACCCGGCCTCATCTGCTCGTTCCCCATCCGTAACAACGGTCAAAAAGTGGAAATCGTCCAGGGCGTGCCGATCAACGAATTTAGCCGCGGCAAAATCACCGCCACCGTCAATGAACTGAAGGAAGAGCGGACCATGGTGGACGAATTGTTGCCGAAGGTTTAAACGCAGTCGGCTGCGTCGTCCTCGTCCTCGTCCTTCGTCCCTCGTCCTCGATTATTATCTGAAACAAATCGAGGACGAGGACGAGGGACGAAGGACGAGGACGAAATAGCACATTGGCGCGATCCTTTCCATGAATTCACCCGTCACCGCCCTCGAACTGGCCCGATACATCGATCACACGCTGCTCAAGCCCGACGCTTCCGCCAAGGCCATCGAACAGTTGTGCGCCGAGGCGCGCCAGTTTGGTTTCTACAGCGTATGTGTCCACGGCAGCCGAGTGGTGCAAGCGCGGGCGCTGCTCGACAACACCGAGGTTAAGGTGGCCTGTGTCGTGGGCTTTCCTTTGGGGGCCATGGAAAGCGATGTCAAACGCTACGAAACCGAAGCCGCCATCGACCATGGCGCGCACGAGATTGACGTGGTGCTCAACCTTGGCTGGCTCAAGGACGGCCAGGATGCCCTGATCTTGCGGGAATTACGCGATGTCGCCGAAGCGGCCGATGAACGAACGGTCAAAGTCATTCTGGAAACCGGGCTTTTAACCCGTGAGGAAAAGATCCGTGCCTGCCACCTGGTCCTGGATTCCGGCGCGCACTTTGTCAAAACCGCCACCGGGTTTGGCCCGGGGGGTGCCACGGTCGAGGATATCAAACTCATGCGCGATGCGGTGGGGCCGAAATTTGGCGTCAAAGCCTCGGGCGGCATTAGGGACACGGCCACGGCACTGGCCATGATCGAAGCGGGCGCCAATCGTCTGGGTACCTCTGCCAGCGTGGCGATTGTTCAGGGACTGGCGGGTTAGTCCGGATTTTTCTTCGTGAGGTTCCTCGATCGGCCCGGTCTAATCCTTCCAGAAGCAACGAAGGATCCAGAGCATGAATTACGACGAGTTTGCCTTTTTTAACCGGCAGTTGGCTGGGATGCTGAAAGACGGAATTCCCCTGGAGGGCGCCATGCGCCAGCTCTGCCAGACGATGCAGTCGGGACGTTTGCGGTCGGAGTTGGAGCAACTGGAGCGCGACCTTGCCAAGGGCACGCCGCTCCAGGAGGCCTTAGCCGCCCGACAATTGCCGTCCTTCTACTGCCAGATGATTCAGGTGGGAGTCCGGAGCAACAACCTGGTTGAGGTGCTGATCCTGCTGGCCGATTATTACCAACGCGCCCAAATGATCCGTTTGAAACTCAAGGGATTAATGGTTTATCCGCTGCTCGTTTTGGGTGCGGCGTTGGCGGTATCGGTGCTGATTTGCGCCCTCTTCAGTACCTTGGGCAATGCGGTGGCGTTCGAATTGCTCGGATCGCAGCCGCTTCCCCGCTCAATCGGGTATAACCTGCTGCTGCCGCCTACGTTTTTGATCCTGGTCTTTATCGGCGTCGTGGCAGCCTTGGTCACGCCGCGTCTGCGTCGGGCCATGAATTGGAGGTTGCCCGGCTTCCAGGAAGCCAGCTTGTCACAACTAGCTTCGGCGGGCGGTTTGATTCTGAAAAATGGCGGTAATTTGCAGGAAACACTGGGATTGTTGCAGTCGCTGGAACAGGAGACTCCAGCCGGCGTGGAGTTGGGTCGTTGGCAGCAACGGCTCGGTCAAGGGCATGGTAAGTTCGCCGACGCGGCTGAAGCGAGCAAGGTGTTCCCGCCCCTGTTCATCTGGTTGATCGCCAGCAATGGCGAAAACCTGGCGGAGGGGTTCAAACAGGCGGCGGAAATCTATTATGCCCGGGCCACACACAAAGTTGATATGCTGCTATATGCCGCCTTGCCGGTCTCGATTCTTCTGCTGGGGATAATGATCATCAGTCAAATGATGCCTGCTTTACAGTTACTCGTCTCGTTGATGAACAATCTGGGAGCCATGGGAGATTGAGCTATGTTTGCCATGATCCTTGCCTCGAGCCGCTCCGGTAACTTGCTATTGGGGGATGCTTCGGTGCCGGAATTGATCCTCCTGACGCTGGTTTGGCTCCTGTTTTCGCTGCTTTTGTGCGGGCTCGCCTGGGTGGTCTATTTCCTGTTCAGCCTGCCTTTGCGGCGATTGGAGCGGGCGCGGTTGTTTCTGGATTTGATGGGTGCCGCGCTGAAATCGGGCCGTAACCTGGAGCAGACCATCGTGGCGATCTCTCAAACCCGGGAGTCGTCTGTTGGCGTCAGGTTTCATTTGCTGGCCGCTCACCTGGAGCAAGGATTGCGGCTCTTTGACGCCCTGGACAAAGTACCCCGGCTTTTGCCGCCCCACATCAGTGCGATGTTGCGAGTGGGTCAAAAGACGGGCGACTTGTCCCGCGTGATTCCCGCTTGCCGCCAGGCGCTCGATGGCGGCGCCTCCCAGATTTGGGGAGCGACCAACTACCTGGTGGTGCTGATGTTTGTGGTGTTGCCCGCCATCCCGCTGGTATTAGGCATGATGGCGACCGCCATCTTTCCTAAATTCAGGGAGATTTTTCACGATATGGGCGTGGCCACCCCGCCCCTTACCCTGTGGTTGTTCGACCATGGCAAACTCCTGATGCTGCCCATTTTTGTGGCCGCACCGCTGGTATATTTGGGAGCTTTGCTCTATGTGGGTGGTCCGCGAGTTACGAATTTCTTCGACCGATGGCTCGGACCTATTAATACATGGCTCCAGTGGCATCTGCCCTGGAAACGCAAACGGCTGCAGCGGAATTTCTCCGCCATGCTGGCCATTCTGCTCGATGCGGAGGTTCCCGAAGCCGAAGCCGTCGAGTTGGCCGCCGAGAGCACGGCCAATCGCGGCATGGAACAGCGGGCAGAAAAGGCCCTGGAAGACCTTTCCCGGGGTGCCACCCTCACGGAAGCCCTGAGCCGAATCGACGAGGCGGGAGAATTCCGGTGGCGCCTGACCAATGCCAGCCATGGACAGCGGGGCTTTGTGGCGGCGCTGACCGGTTGGCACGACGCGCTCGAGGCGCAGGCCTTCCAGCAAGAGCAAACCGCCGCGCAACTGATCACGACGGCACTGGTGTTGCTCAATGGATTGGTGGTGGGCCTGATTGCCACCGGCACGTTTGGCGCCCTCATCGCCGTTATCCAGCAGGGGGTGTTATGGTAATACCAAGAAGCCATCTTGCTCCAGGCAGTCCCCTCGTCCTCGTCCCTCGTCCTCGTCCTCGAAACGAACGCGGCGTTTTGCTGACCGAATTGGTGATTGCCATCGCTCTCCTGGCCATAGTGGTATTGCCGCTAGCCTTCGGTTTCTCAAAGGAGCAGAAGTTATGTCGGGCTTACTATTTTCAGGCAATTGCCATGGAGATCGTGGATGGCGAAATGGAACTCTTGAAAGCCGGTGCCTGGAAGAAAATCCCCGAAGGCACGGGAGATTATGCGATCCGGGCCGAATCCGCCACCAATCTGCCACCAGGACGGTTCCGGTTAACCCGAAAGGATCGATTCGTGCGGCTGGAATGGGTGCCGGACAAACTGGGAAAAGGCGGACGGGTAGTCCGTGAACTGGAGGTTCCATGACGATCCAGCGAAGGAGCCACCACGCTAGCGGCATCATGCTGATCGAGTGCCTGGTCTATATCGCCGGGTTCTTCCTGATCACCGGGCTGGCGTTCGCCGCATACTATCGCAGCCTCGAAAATTCGCGGGGCTTGCGGCACAACGCCGACGATATAACTCGGGCGCTTAAGGCCGGGGAACGATGGCGCGCCGATGTCCGATCCGCTCGCGGTCCCCTGGCTCTGGAACAAGCCAATGACGAGCAGGTCCTGCATATCCCCCAAGCGTCCGGGGAGATTATTTATCTCTTTTCGCAGGGTATCGTCTGGCGCAAGACACCCGCGGAATCGGTGCCCGTGACGTTGCTGGATGCCGTAAAGGGCTCGCGCATACTAAACGATGGTCGCGACGACGTAGCCGCCTGGCGTTGGGAACTGGAACTGGCCAGCCGTCAGAAAGTGGTGCGGCTGCGACCGCTGTTTACGTTCATGGCTGCCGCACCTCAGGGAAGCAAATGAAGACGAACCCACCCATGAAACGGAGCTCGGGAATCCTCGTGTTCCTTTCGAGCCTACTCCCGGGCCATAAACCCATATTTCGGAGGGACGAGCTCCGCGAGCCCCCATTTGTGCCAGTAAGGGCGTCGCGGAGCTCCGCCCTCCGCGCGGGGAGGTTCATGGGAAGCCTCCAATCCCAAAAGATGGTAGCGCATTGGGACCATGAACTGTTGGATACAAAACTTTGTCGCAGGTGCGACAAAGTTTTGTATGCCGTTAACCATCGGTTCATGGAGAGATGGACCCGCCGCCCTCACCCAGTCACAACCCAGGCCAAGATGCGGGCACGGGCTGTCCCCACCCCGGCCGCGCGTTCGTCCGAACGCGGATCGGCGGTGTTGATCATTCTGATTGTGGTATCGTTGATGTTGAGTTTCATGTTTGCCAACAGCAAATCGTTGCGCCACCTCAAGGAGGAAATGCGCCTGATCGAGCAACATCAGCTTCAGCAATTAAAGAAACACACCGGCAGCCCCGCGGCGAAGCCAGCCGGCGCAACCAACTCGGTCTCCGGTCAGCCCGGGAAAACCGTTCCCCTGCTCCGACAGCCATGAACAAAGTCCAAGCTATTCAGCATTCATTGCAGTGCTTTTTCTGGGGGTGGCTCAGCCTGATCCCTGGATTTGGCCTGCTGGCGGCCGTCATCACGCTGATTCTCTTCTTTCAGACCGCCCGCGGCGTCGGCGCGGGATGGAATCCAGCAAACCGATACTTGCACGTGGGGGCCAGCCTGAGCGCATTCAGCCTGCTGGTCCAATCGGTGGCTATCATCCTGGTGTTGTATCAACTCTGGAACTGAGACGCCTCGGGCAAGGCTTGAGACTGTCTAAGCCAGCCACGGGTCCTCCAAGGACCGCATGAGTGCCAGGATCCAGCGCGACATTACAGAACCCGGTCGTACTTTCTATTGTCGCGACCACTCCACTCGGCGATTGAGCCTCGTAGCGTTTGCAGCACGGCGGGATTGCGGCTTCGGACTCTCAGGTATGTTATAACGGGCTAAGGCAATGGCGGATTTGTGGATTTCGGAAGGACCACGGGATCTTGGACTATGTCGCGTCGGGCTATGCCGGGCAGGTTCATCAGGTCTTTCAGTTCGTCCCAGTGGGCGGGGAAGACATCGCGCGGACGGCACTGATGCTGGACGCATAGGGCGACGGCTTTGCCGACGACTTCTCCCATCATGCCGCCGGTTTTCATGACGCGCACGGTGCCCAAAGCTTCGTGCGTCACGCTGATGCAACGGCCGGCCATGAACAAGTTGTCGAGGTTGCGCGAATAAAAACAGCGATAAGGCACGGGATAGCCTTGATTCTGATCCACGCGCTTATCGAACACCGCTTTCGCGACGTACGGGTCGTCGGGATATTTCTTCCGATAACGCTCGTCCGGATAATGCAAATCGATGTTCCAGGTGGTCGGCACGCAGCCATCCGGAAAACGTTTGCCGGACACCACATCGTCGGCGCTGAGCAGGACGTCGCCGAATAGCTGCCGCGATTCGCGGGTGCCGCCGACATAAGCCACCCATTCCAATTTGGCGTTGGTGTGTTTTTCTTTGCCGTCGTGGTTTTTCATGGCGTTGAAGGCGCCATAGACAGCCCTCAGATTCCAATCGCGGCTATACTCCAAATCGCGAATCGGATCCTTATCAAAGCCGCTCTCCCAAAACCATTGGCCGTGGTATTTTTGCGGATACGGAAAATCGTTCATGTCCATCTCCAAGGCCCAGGGGGTTTCGGGGAAGGATTGGGGTGAATCGGTTTGCTGCCATCGCCACATGTTGCTCATGCCCATGTGCCCCTCCTGTTTGACGGTAAGATCCGCGCCGGCCAGCGCGCCGAGGGTTCCATGGCCGGTGCAATCCGCAAACGTGGCCGCGGTAAAACGCCGGATCCGGCTGGTCCGGGTGTCCAGGGCGATGACCGCAACCACACGATGAGCCTGGGTTTCGACCTGGTACACGTAGTGATTCAAGAACAGCGTGACGTTTTTTTCCGCTCTGACAATGGCCAGTTTTTTGGCGTCGCCGAACTCTTCCGCCCGACCGGGAGAAAGGCTGGGATCGGTGGCGAGTTCCTCCACGATCTCGCCCAGTCGTGGGAACAAGCCCAGGCGGGTTTTGCCTTGCGGCCAGACGCGCACTTCGGAACTGCCATTACCACCCAGCACCGCTCGATCCTGGATCAAGGCGACCCGGCATCCCAGGCGCGCCGCCGAAACGGCCGCCGCCGTGCCGGCATAACCTCCGCCCACGATGACCAGATCGAAGTCGCCGCCGTTATCCGGCCGGTCGGGCAAACCCAGGAGCTGTTTGCGCCAGCCGGCCATGATTTCCGACTCGTTGGGTGGATTGAAATTGGGGTCGGTGGTGAAAAAGATGGCATCGCACCGGCCATCGAATCCCGTTAAATCGTGCAGGGCGAGCGAGACCTTGGGTTGGGTGATCGATACGGTTCCGCCGTCATGCCAGAACCATTCAGCGCTTTTGGCGCCGAAGGTTTCCTTCAACGGTTGGCCGTTGATGGCCAGTTGAAACCGGCCTGGGGCGCCGGGCGCCTTCCAGCGAGCGACCCAGTCCTTGGTGCGCACCCATGCGCGGTAGGTGCCGGTTTCGGGAAAGGTCACCGTCGTGGTGGCGTCCGCGACCGGTTTGCCGATTCCGTGGGCCAGGAGATACGGGGATCCCATGATGCCAATGAACTGAGTGTCCAGCTCCCAACCGCCGAGTTGCTGAAAACCCTCCGCTTCCACGAGCACTTGCGCCGCTGAAGCTGAATAAACCCAACCCAAGGCGGAAACCAAGGCCAGTGCCATTCGCCAACGCCGACGTCCAGAAAGAGGGACTGTCATCATGAGTGAAAACTTACCCACACTATTTTGCCTTCAATCTCAGCACCGTCAGCGTCACCGCTGGTTCGGCGGCACCGACGGAAAAAGTCGCCCAGATACCCAGCGCCATCAGCGCCGGACCGAATTTCATCCAAGGTTGTTTCATG
>JADGRT010000104.1 GCA_017880715.1 Verrucomicrobiia bacterium
TTGTGGCTCTCAGCCGTCCCTTTGGGACTCAACCGTCGATCCGTCCACACCCGGCGTTGAAACGCCGGGCTATTTTCAAAAGTCCCTCCGGGACAAAAATAAGGCCTCCGTGCAGCACCTATAGCTCAAATCCTAGTGGCATTGGACTGGAAGTCTGCGCTACGGCGCAGGCGCATCCGTCCGCCAAATCCGTGTAAGGTGCAGGCCACGCCGGCGCCGATATCCGGCAAAAAGCCCTAATCCCAGTCCC
Organism: Verrucomicrobiia bacterium; assembly: GCA_017880715.1. Taxonomy (GTDB): domain Bacteria; phylum Verrucomicrobiota; class Verrucomicrobiia; order Limisphaerales; family UBA1319; genus JADGRT01. Next base: position 251 of record JADGRT010000104.1, read on the forward strand.
ACCACCAAGGCGTATTCTCGCGGCTCAGGAACCGCCGTGGCAGTCAGTTCCAGGTTGTCCAACTGGAAATTCCCCGTGCTCGATCCCGGCGCCAATACCCAGCGAAAATCGACACTGCTGGCGCCGTCGAGGCTCGTGAGCGAAGTCAGACTGACGCTCACGGCATGAAAGACGGCGTTGCGCGTGTAGGAGGTGTCTGTGCCCCAGGGGATCCATATCCCCGTGTCGCCCACTTGATATTGAAATGCCGCTGAAGGACAGCCGGTGGTCGTGGAGCGGTAATCATACCGGATCTGGAAATCCTGGAACCCAGTCGCGTCAAAATGGAGCGTCATCGAGTTGCCCCCCAAATCGTTGACGCCGCTGCCCCACGCCGCCGCTTTCCCGGGTGGGTACGTCGTTCCCGACACATCCGTGTAAGCCACCCCAGCATATCCGTCAGGAACCACATCGTGTCCCGCAAGGGTCAGGACCGGTGTCCCCGCCATCTGGTTCTCCGTAACGGCGGTGATCCCTCCAGCAAGATCGTTAAAATTAAACAGCATTAATGCGGCGTTCGCATTCAGCGACAGCGCAAGCGCCAAGGCGCAGTAGGACAGGTGGTGTTTCATGGTGTTTGACCTCGTATCAGGGTTGTTCAGGGATGCGCGTCTGGCGCGGGACGAAGATGACCGGCCTTCGAATCAGCGGGGCCACCCGCCAAGCTCCGCAAGCGGGCAGCTTGCATGAGCCGTTCAGCCTTCCTGGCTGCGACGTCGGACCTTGGTAGCCCGCGTCGGTTCGGTGATAGCGCACCGAACAGAGCCGTCCTTCCTCTCCCATGCGTTTCCGCACGACATCCTGGTCGAATTATGCAGAAAGTCACAGCAATGTCAATTCGAACAAATGGGTTTAATTCCCTGGTCCGAAGTTGCGCGGGCGCGCCAGGCGTCTTAACATGGCCGCATGTCTGAGGCCTTTCGCCAACTGCTCGACGCCACCCTCCAGCATATGGAGGCATTGAAAGCTGCCGGGACAAAATACGTCCCCGTCAGCGTCGAGACACTCGCGGCCCTGTCCGCGCCGCCACGGCGTTTGGCGGTCCGCCCCTCGGCCCACCCGGTTTTGACCGCATCGCGCCCAGCGGCCCCGCGGCCCGTCGATTCCTCAACCTCAACCATCGATTCTCCGGAGACTCTCATGAAAAAAGAAGCCAAGGATGCCGCGCTGGCCGCTTTGCGCCAAAGCGTGCTGGTCTGTCAAAAATGCCCGGCGCTGGTCAAGACGCGCAGCCAGGTGGTGTTCGGGGTGGGCGACATTCACTCGCCGCTGATGTTCGTGGGGGAGGCGCCGGGCGCCGACGAAGATGCGCAGGGGGAACCCTTTGTTGGCAAGGCCGGTCAATTGCTCACCAAAATCATCCAGGCCATGGGTTTGTCGCGCGACACGGTTTTTATTGCCAACATCCTCAAGTGCCGTCCGGACACCCCGGGTCAAACCGCCGGCAATCGCAAGCCCACGCTGGACGAAATGAAGACCTGCCTGCCCCATTTGCTGGCGCAGATCGATATCATGGAACCGCGAGTTATCGTGGCTTTGGGCGCCACGGCGGTGGCCGGCCTGCTCGGATTGACGACTGGTATTACCAAGTTGCGCGGGCATTTCCAGACGTTCCGCGGAATTCCAGTCATGCCCACGTATCATCCGGCCTATCTGTTGCGCAACCAGGCGCTGGCGGTGAAACGCGAGGTGTGGGAGGACATGTTGCAGGTCATGGAAAAAATCGGGCTGCCGATCAGCAAGAAACAACGGAATTTCTTTTTAGCCCACTAAAGCGAGCCTCGGGGCCGGGACAGCTTATCCCGTGGTTTCCTGATCAAATTCAGGTTGGCAATGCCAAAAGGTTCACGTTCTCTGGCGGCGGGTGAACCGGGAAGCCGTTTTCCGCGTCCAACTTCCAGTTGCCCGGCTCAGGGGCCTGCGGCATGCTGAACGGAATGATTTCGGTGGCGTCATACGCCAACCGGCTGACACCCTGGCTTGCGGCGTGTCGGTCAAGTTGGCAGCGATCTCCGCTGGCCTGGGCTTTTTGCCTGTCGCTGGCGATCCACTGTTTTGTCTTCAGCAGCGTGGAAATCGGTCACCGGCGTGGCTGGTGGGTGTCTCATCCCCCAAGCCACGGGCGTAAGACAGCCTCGGTTTCAAGGGCCAAAACCCTGGCCGAAAAAGCTAAAAACCAAGCCCGGCAACCCGCCCGGGCCCAGGAGCCTCCTTTGCTGTTCGTGGAGGTGGATCCCGTGGTGGCCACGCCCGAGCCACCCAAGGAAGCCAAGTTTTACTCATCGCAGAATTCGCAGGCCGCCAATCCCGACGCGCGCGTGGAGCTCAACCAACCCAAAATTGAAGGCACACAGATGAACGTGGTTAAAACCACCACGACCAAACCCCTGTTGAATCCCCAGCCCCTGCAACCGACCGTGGTGGCAACCCCGCCCAAATCGCCGCCCAAACCATCATCGGAGCCGCGACCGCAACCGACGCCGGCCAGGACGCTGGCCAGCCAACCGCCCTCCCAAACCGCGCAGCCCGCCGGGGATTTGGCCGTCGGCAATCCATCGCCGCAACCAAGATCCGGACAAATCCAGCCGCGAACCGTGGTCACCGATGCGTCATCGGGCGCGGCGGCGAGACCCCGCACCCTGGCGGCGGCCCGCGAGCAAAGGGCGAGCCTGGGTGGCGAAGCGATGCAACAAGAGGGCGGCGTTCGGACGCTCGGGTTGCAGTCCAGCCTGGACGTTAAGGCATCGCCGTTCGGCAATTACGACGCCGCCTTCATTGCCGCGGTGAAGCACCGCTGGTTTGATTTGATTGAAGAATACGGTTATGGCCGCACGACCTCGGGCAAAGTGGTGTTGGTTTTCCGGCTGCATTACAACGGCAAGATCACGGACATGAACCTGGAGGAAACGACGGCGGGCGAATTGCTGGCGCTGGTTTGCCAGCGGGCGATCCTGGACAACAGTCCTTATCGCGCCTGGCCGAGCGAGCTTCGCCGGGTGCAGCCACTCGACTATCGGGATATCAAATTTACATTTTTCTATAACTAGTTGGTTGGGTTGCTAATATTATAAACCTATGTGGACCTTTTTAACCGAGGGCGGATGGATCATGGTTCCCATGGTCCTGACCTCCGTCGTGGCGGTCACGTTCATGGTGGAACGGGGCTGGATGTTGCGGTGGGCCAAAGTCATCCCGCCCGAAATCGCGCAGGCCATCGATCAATCCCACAGCGCCGAAGATCTCGAAGCGCTGCGGCAGATCTGCCAGAACCATCCGTCCCCCTTCGGCCGCTTGCTGCAAAGCGCCATGGACCATCTGGGATGGCCGAAGGCGGAAAACACCGATGCCCTGGAAACGCTGGCGCGGCATGAGGTCATCCGGCTGGAGCGCGGACTGGTGGTGCTGGAAATCACCGTTGGCATCGCGCCCTTGATGGGATTGGTGGGAACCATCCTGGGACTGATCGATCTGTTCTCCAACCTGGGAAGCGCGGGATTGACCGACAGCGGCCGCATGGCCGAGGGCATTGCCATGGCGCTTAACTCCACCCTCATGGGGCTGTTGATTGCCATCCCGGCCCTGGTGGCGTGGAGCTATTACAGCAAACGGGTGGAAACGATAACGGTGGAAATGGAAACGCTGCTCGAAACCTTTCTGCGCCACCAGTACCGCCGCCGGAAATCGTCCCCGCTTCCGGACGATCGATCCGCCCGGCCCGGGGGATCACGCCCCCGGTCGCGGGGCTTCACGGAACCGACCGGCACCCAACGCGAAGAATAGTATGAAATTTTCCACGCGCAGACGCCGGCAACCGCCCGCGGTGATCATTGTGTCGATGATCGATATTCTGATCGTCATGCTGATTTTTCTGATGGTCACCACGACTTTCAGACAGCAGCCGGCACTGAAACTGGCGCTGCCCGAATCGCAGCAGACCAAAACCGGGGTCCGCCCGAACGCCAGCGATGACCACGCGATTATCGCCGTGCTTAAACAACCGCCCTATTTTTACCTGGACGACCGGCCCATCGCGCTGGACCAGTTGCAGGCCAATCTGCAGGCCCGGGCAGCGCGCAATCCGGCCCTGACTCTTTCCATTCGCGCCGACACCGAGGCGCCCTTTGGCCAGATTGTAAAAATCATGGACGCGGCCAAGGCGGCCAACATCAAAACGATTAGCGCCTTCACAAAGCCCTCGCCGGGCCCGGCGAAAAAGTAACGCAAAAGCCGCGAAGGTCGCCCCCCTCCAATGGCAAATGTCGCGGCGTTGTTGCGACAATAAAACACCCGGCCGTGATTTCTATTGTCGCGGACGATGGTGCGGATGTTTTGGAGACAACCCCATATCAGGCGCGACGATGGCAACGAATTTTGGAATCGGGTGGAGCGGGCCAGATGGGGGACTCGAAGGGCGATGCGGGCTTCGCTTTCCGGCTAGGCTTTCGGGTGTCGGGCACCCGGTGTCGGTGTTCGCGCGCCGGCGTGAGCCTTGGTTTGCCCTACCGTCGCCCGTCCGCCCGGCTCAACCCTTATAGACGATCATGACCCCGTAATCGGTCAGGAGGGCACGCGTGCCGATGTCCATGTGCGTATACGCCAGGGGTTGGATGACCACGATATCTTCCTGGTCAAGCTGGCCCAGAAATTTGGAAACGACTTCATCGAAGCGGTCATGGCCTACTTCGACGCAGTCGGTGCGCTTGATGCATTTAATCCGAACTTGCGGTTGGGCCTCCTTGGCGGCGACCTCCAGGGGTTTGTTGGGTTTTTTGATCAGGGCTTCGGCGGGGGCGTCATGCACCGGGACGGCAAAATGCTTTTCTTCCCTGGCCGCCGCCGAACTGGCGATCGGATTCGCCGTATGGATGTTGGTCATGCTGGCCTCGGGCACCGTAACGGTCTGGCCGCAACCGGGACACTCGATTTGGGAACCGGTTCCGGTGGCGTCCACCACCATCTGCTGTTTGCAATGCGGACAACCAAACGTCAAATCCATAGTCACCTCGTCGTGTTTTTACCGCAAATGTTTTTGGGTCGGTCCCTTGCCCAATGAGGTCAGGGATGAACTTCACGATAATGTATCGCGGGAGTTTGTTCCAGCAAAATCTATTCGTAAGTTTTTTGCAGTTGCCGGATCCGTGGATACACGGGCGAAGGGGCCGGCGTGCGCGCCTTGACAGCCTGGAAAACCTGCCGCGCCGTCTCCGGATCCGCGGCGCTGACGAGCGTCACGTAATCCAACTCGATCCAAGCCAGGCGCGGATCGGCCAGGCGCGGACGGTAATAATCCAGCCAGCGACGCAGGCTTTTGTGCCCCTCCTGCATGACGACCTGCAAGGACGCCTCCAACTCCGGCGGCATTCCCGGGAGATTGGCTGGATTGGCGGCGTTGGGCGGCGTTGCTTGCTCGGCGGCAGCGCGGCCCGCTTTGGCCTCGATCGATTGGTAGTAGTTGAAGATTTTTTGGCCGCCCCAGAGCAGTCCCAGGATCAGCAATAAGCCCAGAAATTGTCTCATGATCCCGCCATGCGTTGAATGCGGGCGCCCAGGCCCCGCAACTTTTCATCGATTCTCTCGTATCCGCGGTCCACATGGTAAATCCGGTGGACCTCCGTTGTCCCACGGGCCACCAAACCGGCCAACACCAGCGCCGCCGAAGCCCGCAGATCGCTGGCCATGACCGGCGCGCCGCTGAGCGGCTTGCCGCCTTTGACAATAGCGCTGGGACCTTCAAGCGCAATGTCCACTCCCAAGCGCGCCAATTCGCTCACGTGCATGAAACGCGCCTCGAAAATGCGTTCGGTGATGATGCTGATGCCCGGGGTCATGGCCATCAACGCCATCATCTGCGCCTGCACGTCCGTGGGGAAACCGGCATAAGGCTGCGTGGTGATATCGACCGGTTGCAGGGCGCCCCCCCGCCGAACCACCAAATCCGTGCCTTTGCGTTCGACCCGCACGCCGGCCTCGTGCAATTTGTCCAGCACGGCCTGCAGGTGGCCGGCCCGCGCCCCGTGCAGCGTTACTTCCCCATCGGTCACGGCGGCGGCGATGGCAAAGGTGGCCGCCTCGATGCGATCCGGGATCACTTCGTGCTCGGCGCCATGGAGCTCTTTGACGCCGGCAATGGTGACCGTCGGGCTGCCGGCCCCCGTAATTTTTGCCCCCATTTCGTTCAGAAAATTGGCCAGATCCACCACCTCGGGTTCGCACGCGGCGCTCTCGATGATGGTGATGCCTTCGGCCAGCGTGGCCGCCATCATGACGTTGGCCGTGCCCAGCACCGTCGGACCGCACCGGCCACCCAGAAAAAGTTCGTTGCCCACCAGCCGCGGCGCGGAGACCAATACGTTGCCCGACTCGATCTTGACCTCGGCACCCAGCGCGCGGAATCCTTTCAAGTGCAGATCGACCGGACGCGCCCCGATCACGCAGCCGCCCGGCAGGGACACCGACGCTTCGCGCAGCCGCCCCAACAGCGGACCGAGAATACAGACCGATCCGCGCATTTTGCGGATCAAATCATAGTCGCCCGTGCCGCGGATCTGCGCCGCTTGAATACGCATCGTGCCGCCGTCAGACTGCACGTCGGCGCCCAGCGACCGGAGTATCTGGCCCATGAATTTGACGTCGCTCAAATCCGGCACGCGGTGGATGATGCACGGCTCGGGCGTCAGCAACGCCGCCGCCATGATGGGCAGCACGGCGTTCTTCGCGCCGCTGATGGTCACTTCGCCCCGCAAGGGGACCCCCCCCTCAATCACGAGTTTGTCCATGCCGTATATTTGAAGCCGTGCAGAATAATTCAATCCAATTCGTTTTACCGGCCCAATACCAGAATTCTCGCCCGTCCGGAATAATCGTTCTCCACGGACTCAACCTGCCAGCCAGCGTTGGCCAAGAGAGCCCGCAACGTTTCGGACTGGCCGTCGCCGAATTCCAGCATCATCCGGCCGGCCGGGCGCAAAAATGCGCCGGCCTCGGCGGCCAGGCGGCGATAGAAATCCAGCCCGTCGGCGCCGCCATCCAGGGCCAGACGCGGATCGTGATCGCGCACCTCCGGCGGCAGCGCGGCTATATCACCCGAAGGAATGTAAGGCGGGTTGGAGACGATTAAATCAAAGGCCGACCCCTCCGGCAAAGCCGTGAAGCCCTGGCTTTCGAGGAATTGCAGGCGATCGGACACCTGATGGCGTTCGGCATTGGCGCGCGCCACGGACAAAGCCGCCGCCGAAACGTCCAGCGCCACCAGACGGGCCCCGGGACTTTTGACGGCGATGGCGATGGCCAGGCAACCTGATCCCGTCCCGAAATCCAATGCGTGGCAACCGGCCGGCTGTGTTCCCGGGCTGCCACTGGGATTGAGGTTTAAGAAATTCCAGGCTCGTTCGGCCAGCAATTCGGTTTCCGGGCGCGGGATTAACACGTCGGAAGACACCGCCAGTTCGAGTCCGCAAAAGGAAACCGAGCCCAGAATGTGCTGGAGCGGCTCGCGTTGTCCCCGGCGTTTCACCAGGGTTCGGAGCGTCTCCAACTCGGCGTCGGCCAGGACGCGCTCGAAGTTGAGGTACAACTGCAGGCGGGGCAGCTTGAGCGCGTGAGCCAGCAGGAGTTCGACTTGCAGCCGGGGCGACTCCACCCCTTTTTGCGCCAAAAACGGCGTGCTGCGTTTAATAACTTCCAGAACAGTCACTCCTTAGCTATAACGCGAAAGCCCCGGTAAGTTAAACATAAAATGCGGACCCGCTGGCCAATGCCGCTAGGATTTCAATGCCGTCATCCCGGAGGGATGGCTGAGAATAGCCCAGCGTTTCAACGCTGGGACCGGGGTTCGGGTGTGCCAAGTCCCGCAGGGACGGCTGAGAATCACCAGCTCAGCCGTCCCTGCGGGACTCAACCATCGATCCGTCCGCACCCGGCGTTGAAACGCCGGGCTATTTTCAAGAGTCCCTCCGGGACAAAAACACGGCCTCCGTGCGGCACCTATAGTTCAAATCCTAGTGGCATTGGAC
>JADGRT010000105.1 GCA_017880715.1 Verrucomicrobiia bacterium
GCTCGAGATGCCCGCGAATCCGTTGGGAGCAAAAGGCGTCCAGTTCTCCGGCTTCACATAGAAAGCGCCGACTACCAGGAAAAAGCCGAGAAATCCCAGCTTAATAATCACGATAACCGTGTTAAATCCGGCGCTCTCCTTGATGCCGATCACCAGCAGCCAGGTCAGCAGCATCACGATGGCAAACGCCGGCAGATTAAAAACCAACGGAATACCCGCCAGGCGAGGAGCCTCGGCCCAGGCTTGCGCGGCGGCGCGCACGGTCATATCCAGGGAATGGGGATCTCCCCCCGCCAAGACTAACTGTCCCACTTGTTGCGACGCCTGGAGGGCCCCGCGATAATCAGTCCCCAACCAGAGGGGGTATGACACATGCAGTCCGCGTAACAGTTCCTGAAAATAGCCCGACCAGGAGATGGCTACCGCCACGTTGCCCACGGCATATTCCAATACCAGATCCCAGCCAATGATCCAAGCCACCAACTCGCCCAGGGTGGCATAGGCATAGGTGTACGCCGATCCGGATACCGGCACCATGGCCGTCCACTCGGCGTAACACAAAGCGGCGAAGCTGCAAACCACCGCCACCATTAAAAAGGAGAGCACTAGCGCGGGACCCGCCCCCAAATGTCCAGCTCCGCCCGCCGCCGCCGTGCCGGCCGTGGAAAAAATGCCCGCCCCAATGATGGCTCCGATGCCCAAGGCGGACAAGCTGACCGGCCCCAAGGTCCGTTTGAGTTGGCGCTCGGCCAGTTCGGTTTCCCGCACCATGACGGCCAAGGCTTTTCTTCGAAAGAGCGTTTTAAATTTTCTAGTTTACATTTCGACCAAGTCCGACGTATAGCATTAAACCTGAAACCCGGGTTCAAAATCTTATGAATGGCAATGGGATGTCGATGCTCTCAGGCATCGCCGCGCTGGGGCTGCTGGTGAATGTCTCCGGTCAGGAGGGAGCCAAAACGGCACCCTTGGACAACGATCCGCATCTGGTCGGTTGGTGGAAGTTCGAGGAGACTGCCGGCAAAAATGCCGCGGATTCCTCCAAACAGCCTCATGCCGGCACGCTGGAAGGCAGTTTGTCCTTTGACACACATTCAGCTCCCGGTCGCACGGGAAAGGCCATCCGCTTCGATGGCAACAATGATGCCATTCGCCTTACCGGCTTCAAGGGCATCACGGGAACCGCACCGCGCACCGTGGCGGTTTGGATCAAGACGCCCGCCACGGCCGGCGATCTCGTTACGTGGGGCACCGATGATGTCAGCAAAATGTGGAGCTTTACGCACATCCGCGGCCGCATCGGCGTAACGCCCAAAGGCGGCTATCTCTACATGAAGGCCGCCCTCAACGACGACGCGTGGCATCATGTCGCGGTGGTGGTAACCGAACCCTCGCCCCCGCGGCTCGACGGCCAGGTTAAGCTCTACAAAGACGGCGAGTTGGCCGAAATTGATGACATCGGATTGCTGGACCTGGTGCCCATCGAGACCGGAAACACCTTGGATGTCACCATCGGACGGAAATTCAAGGGCCTGATGGACGACCTGCGCATTTACGACCGCGCCCTTTCCGAGGATGAAGTCAAAGCCTTGTTCAAGCCGTAAACGGATGGTTCTTTAACCCAACGAAAACTGATATGAAAACCCCACCAGTAACCCGCCGCAAATTTGTCCGCGACACCGCCCTGGCGGCCGCGGGGGCAGCCATCGGCTTGGGCGGAATGGCTGGCGCCAGCGTCCAGGCGGCGGCTGACAAACCGGTCGATACGTCCAAGATCCTCAATTACAATCCGAATATGGAATACCGCCGGCAGGGCAAAACGGGCCTGATGGTTTCGGCCGTTTGCCTGGGTGGCCACTCGCGGAACAACGACCAGGAACGCTCCGAGGTCATCAGCCGCTGTATTGACGCCGGCATTAACTACATCGACGCCTGCTGGGACAACGAGGTGAAGCGCGACGCCAAGGCGCTCAAGGGCCGGCGGGATAAAATGTACCTGGCCCTGTCGCACGGGGCCGCCGAGGTGCGCAACGAAAACTTTCGCACGTCCAAGAAATTGCTCGAGTCGCTCGATTCGCTGCTCCAGGACTCGAACCAGGAATACACCGATCTGTGGCGCATTACCTGCATGGAACCCGGCGGCCGGCATAACTTCGATACGGCCTGCGAGATTGTGGACGCCCTCGAAAAGGCCAAAAAGCAAGGCAAGGCCCGTTTCGTCGGATTCTCCACGCACGACAAGCGCTGGATCAAGTTCATGATCGAATATTTTTCGCAGATCGACGTCGTTTGTTTTCCTTTCACCACCCTGAGCAAGACCGCGCCGACCGACAGCATTTTCGAAGCGCTGAAGAAGTGCGATGTGGGCGCCTTCGGCATCAAGCCGTTCGCCGCCGGGACGCTGTTCACGGGCAACCAGGAGGAAGACTACAAGCGGGCGCGCCTGGCCATTCGTTACATTCTGCACAGCAAAACCGTCCTTCCCATTCCCGGCATGCATAACGTGGCGGAGGTGGACAATGTCGTCAAAGCCGTGCTGGAACGCCGCGAACTGGATGTAAAAGAAAAGGCGCAAATCGAGAACCTCAACGATCACCTGATGGCAAATCTACCGAACCATTACCAGTGGCTGAAACAGTGGGAATATGTTTAACCGGTTTTGGTTTGGAATCGCGGCAGCCATCGCCTTCGCGAGCACTGGCTGCGAACAAAAGCCGGCGGGAAAGAACCGCCCCGGCGCCGTCGCCACTTTGGCGGCCTCTCCGGCAACCGCCCCCAGCCAGCCCGCCCCGCTTAAGGATAAGCCGGACCCGGCTAAGACCGACCCACCCCTGCTGCTCCTCGATGATACCGCCGAAACCAAGACGGAGGCCGGCTCGGGAGCGGACAACAGCCGCTGCCAGGTCTGCCATCTGAACCTCGCACCGGAAGAACTGGCCATGACGCACGCCAAGGCCAGCATCGGCTGCGCGAAATGTCACGGCGCCTCCGATGCGCATATCGCCGATGAATCCTGGGCCTCGGGCGGCAACGGCACCGCGCCCGATGCCATCTTCCCCCGGACCAAAATCAATGCGTTCTGCCTGGGCTGTCATCCCCAAGACAAAATCGATGCTGAGGTCCATAAAGATGTCCCGGCGAATACGGACGGAAAACAAGTCTGTACCGACTGTCACGGCAAGCACCGCCTGGCCACGCGCAAGTGCCAGTGGAAGTAAGGGGGAACCTTTTTAATGCTGGCATGACGGCGGAAAAGATGCGATAAGGCGGGACGGTCTGTCATGCAACGCGTGGTTTGGATAATCGTGTTAGTGGGCTTCGGCTTGATGCTGGTGTTCTGCGGTCTGCTCGTGCCCGCGCATCTGCGGGCGGTGGATGCCGCGGTCATCGAACAGGCGGGCGTGGGAACACGCTCGCTAATCGAGGAAGGCTATTCCCTGTTAAGTCTGGAAAAAGAGGGGCCGGCGCGGCTGTTTTGGCAGGTCGCCCAAGCGGAAAAGGCAGCGGGCCATGAAAAGTTGGGCCTGGCCCTGACAAATTTCACCGATTCACATCCTGGCTTGGCCCTTTGGGGCGGCGCCGACCCTTATCTGGAACGGCTCTTTCCCAAGGAGGCCTCGACCCCCCGCGCGGTTTTCCAGCCCATCTCCGACTTTGTCGAGCGACCGGAGAACCGTGAGCGGTTGCGGGAGTTTCTCCAGGCTTCGCCGCGGCCGAGTGTCCGGGATATCTTACACACCCGCCTGCTGACCAATACGGTCCTGTTCCCGCCGGCCACTTTCCCTTCCGGGCAGGCGCTGGATGGCGTGATCCTGCTCACCGGACTTTTGCTGCAGGAGGATCAGTTGGCGCCGGCGTTGCAGGGTGAAATCGTCCGGTTGGCGGAACAAGCGAATCGGCACGGCGATCCGCAACAGTTGGAACCGGTTTTTCTGGATTTGTTGTCCTTGGGCAAGCGGTACAATTGGGCTCAGTATACTATGTTTCTTCGCCCGATCGAAGCTGTGCCGACGCTGCACCATCTGGCCGAACTCGTCCGCCAGCACGATTCGCAGCGGGCAGCGCTGTTTACGGCGGTTCACTTCAGCGGCCAACCCGCGGCCGTTGCCGGTTACCTCAGGGAATTCAGCGAGACCGGCCTGGCCGATGTGCGCTTCGGCTTGCGCGCCGGGCTCGGGGGGGTACGAACGTTGTTGACCCGCAAGCAGCGGATTTACTATCCAGACTTCCGCCAACAGGTAGTGCAGTATGATCCTTTTTATACCTTTTTCTATGCGTTGTTGGGCTGGTGCCGGCTCGCCTTGTGGGCGGCTCTGGGGCTGAAATACTTTTTCTTCCTGGGCGGCGGATTCTTGCTGGCCCGGGCTTACCAGTTGGCAAAGTTTGCCGTCGCCACCCCGGAGCATCCGCTGCCCGGGCCCGGCCTGGCCGCAGCCTACCAGGGTTTGCAGGCCCTCGGTTTCCTCCTGGTAATCCTCTTTCTGAACGAGCCGTATCTCGCCCAGGATAGTCAGCCGCCGGAGCTGCCGTTACGACTGCAGTTGCCCATGGTGGGCAGCGCCGTCTTGGCGGGAACCGCCCATGCCATCACACCTATTATGAATACCTTAGCTCTCTTTTCGCTCCTCTTGTTTTTTGTCCTCCAAGCCCTCATTTACACGGCCTGCCTGATCAAAGTAGCCGAGATCCGGCGGCAAAAGGCGGAGCCCCGCCTGAAATTGCGGCTGCTGGATAATGAGGAACATCTCTTCGATGCCGGCCTCTATTTTGGCTTTGTCGGCACGATCATTTCGCTGATTCTCATGTCCATGGGCATCGTTAAACCCAGCCTGATGGCCGGTTATTCGTCCACCTCGTTTGGCATCATCTTCGTCTCCATCCTCAAGATTTTCCATGTGCGTCCGTTGCGACGGAAACTGATTTTGGAAAGTGAAAGCCTCGCCCCATGAACCGTTCCATTCTCATCGTCATTGCCGATTTTCTGCTGGTCAGCCTGCTGGCCTTTTCCAGTTTTGAGGCGGACAAACTGGCAGGAGATCGCTCCGCGTCCGCCCCCTCGCTGACGCTGAAGGCCGAGGCCTTGAGCGGCAATAAGGACCTGGTGAACGTGCTCCAAGTGGCTTGGGACAAGGAACGCCGCGCCCGGGAAAAACTGGCCGGCGACCTTACCCAAAGCCAGGCGGAGCTGCGCGCGCAGGAAAACCGACTGACCGAACGCGACCGCTTGCTGACGGAACGTGAAAAACAAAATCAGGTCTTCCAACAGAATCTTCGGCTGACCGAGCAGCAGGTCCGCCAACTCGAACAGGAACAGGCGGCGCTGCAACAGCAGTACGCCGCCGCGCAAACCAACCTCCAGATCCTGCAACCGCAGTTGCGCCGGGAACAGGAGCAGGCGCTCCTCCTACAACAGCAATTGGCGCAGTGGGAAACAAACCGGCAGGCCTGGGAGAGCGCCAAGTCGAAACTGGCCGAACAACTGCAGGCCTCCGAGACTGAAAAACGCTTAAACACCCAGCAGCTTGCCACCCTGCAAAACGAAGTGCTGAGGGTGCGCACGGAAAAAGCTCAACTCCTCCAGCACGCCGATAAACTGGCGGATGGGGTCACCACCCTGGCGCAAAGTTCCGACCGGCTGGCCGAAAGGATCGCCGCGCTGGCGACCAATTCCGTCGACCTGGCTAAAGAAGTTCACGAGTCCCGTCCCTTGTCGGCTAACACGATTTTTAGCGAATTCGTGACTAACCGGGTCCCTGGGCAATTCCTCGCCTCCCGCACCGGCTTGTTCGGGCTGGATATCCACCGGCAACCAAAGACCGAGATGATCTTGGTTAGCGACGGCACCAACACCTTTGCGCTCTGCCACGTGGATGACACCCCATTAGTCTTTTCGAATCCCGGCCTGGATTGGCATGGTCTGACGGGCACCTTAGGACCTGAGGGCAATCGTTTCCCCATTTCCCAGCTATCGTTCTACCTGTTGGATCCGCGCATCGTGTTGATCCCCGTGACCGCGGACCATGCCCGGCAATTGGGCTGCAAGGTGTACCCCCTGGCGGCCTATGCTTATAAATTCCAGGACGCCGTACTGGTCGGAGCCCGCGAAGGCTATTACGGCGAGTGTAAGTTCCAGTTTGACCTGACCACCCCGCAGTACCTCAAAATGGACCGCAGCCTCTTCCGGGGCCTGTTTGGCAAATTCAATCCCACCCGCGGCGATTTGGTCTTCAGCAAAACAGGTGAGCTGCTGGGAATTATGGCCAACAGCACCTATTGCGTCATGATTCACAACTTTAAACCGTATGCCACGATCCAATTCAGCGAAGACGTGCGCTCGCAACCTATCGGCGAGCTGCTGTCGCAATTCTTCCTGTGGTTGTCCCAGTTGCCGCTGAAACTTCAATAGGCCGCAAAAATAACCGAAATGCGGCACTCCATGCTGCCAGACGCATCGGAAATCGGCGCAATCGCCATTGAGCTGCGCACCGGCGGTGGTTTTATCGGCCGCTTTTACCCAACCGTAAACTCCAAGTTAGAAATTCGTCTCGATGATCGGACGATAAACGAGTTCATGCACGACCACATCTTCGGGCGCGGTGATGCACTGCACGATCATGCGGGCGGCGGATTCGGGCCGCATGTAGTCCGGACGGGCATTGGGCCGGAACGTGGTATCCACGCCGCCGGGGTACACTCCGGTGACCTTGACTCCGACTTGTCGCGCCTCTTTGGCCAAACATCCCGTGAAGCCATGCAGCGCGTATTTCATGGTCGAGTACACCGAGTAGTTTTCCATCTTGGTGCGGGCAATGCTGCTGATGACGTTGACGATATGGCCGGATCTTCGTGGGGCCATGTCCTTGAGCGCTTCGCGGGAGAGCAAAATGACGGCCCGGACATTGACGGCATAGGAGGCGTCCAGATCCTCGGCGGTCACCTTCTCGAGCGGATCTTTACCCTTGTTGAAACCGGCATTGTTGACCAGCACATCGATTCTTCCCAATGCCTGGCGGGCGGTGGCGAACAGGCTGACGACGGCCTCGGGATCCGCCAGATCCGCCGCCGTGCCAGCGCATCCGAGTTCTTGTTTCAGGGATGCCACCAACTGCGGATTTCGTCCGGTGATGAACAGGTTGAAGCCGGCGGCCTGTAACTGTCGCGCCAATTCGCGACCGATCCCGCGGGTGGCGCCGGTGATGAGCGTTGCTTTACACATAATCATGCCTTCCGATGCAACTGCTGCAGCAGCCAGGCCATGTTTTCGCCGAGTGTCTGCATGGTGTTCATGCCCTCGGCATCGTGTTCCACTTCCCCCGGTTGACGGCCGAGGGCCAGGTTCCAATAGCTCGATCCGGGCACGATCATCTGGCCGATCAGGAAGAAATGATTGAGGGTGTCCAGCACATGGGTGGCTCCGGCGCGTCGAACCGCCACCACCGCGGCTCCAACCTTGCGGCGGAACGGATCGTTATTGGCCTTGGCCACCAGGCAGGCGCGGTCGATCAGCGCCTTCATTTCGCTGGTGACGTCCGAAACGTAAGTGGGCGAACCCAGCAGAATGCCGTCGGCTTGGATCATCTTGGCGATGCAATCGTTGATGACATCATCGGTTTGAATGCATCGTTGATCCTGGGTTTTAAAACAGTGATAACAGGCGCGGCAACCATGCACCCACTGTCCGCCCAGTTGGACGGTTTCGGTTTCAATCCCGGCGGTTCGCAGCACCTCCAAAACACGTCCGATCAAGATGGAGGTATTGCCCTGCGGTCGCGGGCTTCCGTTAAAGGCTACAACTTTCATGGCCCTAAGACATAAACCGTTTCGCGGCCTGGTTCGAGAAATATCGTGAATTGAACCCATAAACCTAGTTAGAGCCTCCTGACGTCGTCTCCTACGGCTTTTTGGATGTTCGATGTTCGGCGTTCAATGTTGAGTGTTCGATGTTCACCGGTTTAGTTCCCATCCGCGTTAGAGAAAATGATCCGGCTCACGCCGGATGCTACGAAAAAAGTCAGTTGCACCCAGTCTTGCCTCTGCCTCCTCGTGTGGTGGTTCCTTCGCGCAGCAAGCGGTATTTAAGATGCGCCTCGCGGGCGTTCATCCAGGCGATTCGCCAACCCGGGCTGCCGTCCAGAAACCCGCGCCGCCATACATACCCGCGCAGCCAACGGCTGACCGCATGGAACATCGGCGCGCCGAGCCAGGCCGTTCGCTTGGCTTCCCGCTCCGATTCGGCCCACAATCGCGCG
>JADGRT010000106.1 GCA_017880715.1 Verrucomicrobiia bacterium
CTGAAAACCAACCGCTTCGAGTTCACAGGCAACGACCGCTACTTGTTAAACCGGCGCGAGGCGCCGCGCCCGGCCGACCGACCGGCGGCGGAAAAACTTTGGGAAGATCGGGTTCGTTTCGAATATCTTACCGAAATGCTGAACAAGGAAATGCCGAACCAGCAGAAACCCGAGGACATTCAAAAAATCATCGCTCGACGCTACACGCGGATCCAGCGGTTTCTCAAGGAATACGAGTCCGACGATGTGCTCCAGGTGTATCTGACCGCGCTCGCTCATGTTTACGATCCGCACTCCGACTACATGGGACGGGCGCAACTGGAAAATTTTTCCATCGGCATGAAACTCTCGCTGTTTGGCATTGGCGCCCTGCTGCGCTCCGAAGACGGCTACTGCAAGATTCAGGAACTGATTCCCGAAGGACCCGCTGAAAAGAGCAAGAAAATCAAGCCCAACGACAAGATCATCGCGGTGGCGCAAGGCGACAAGGAACCGGTCGAGGTGGTGGATTGGAAGCTTGACAAGGTGGTGGAACTGATCCGGGGCGCCAAAGGCACCGAGGTGCGCTTGACGATCATTCCCGCCGACGCCACCGATCCTTCGCAACACCGGGTGGTCCGGCTCATCCGGGACGAGATCAAACTCGAGGATCAGGCGGCCAAGGCAAAAATCATCGATCTGCCAGGCACCCCCCCAACCCGGCTGGGGATCATCGATCTGCCCTCTTTCTACTCCGAAATGGCCAGTAAAGAGCGAACCAATGCTTTAAGGAGCACGACGACCGACATGCGCTTGCTGCTCGACAAGCTCCAAAAGGAGAAGGTCAGTGGTCTTATTCTGGATTTACGACGCAATGGCGGCGGCGCCTTGGACGAAGCCATCAAGCTGACAGGTTTGTTCATCCGCAAGGGGCCCGTGGTCCAGGTCAAGGATCCCGATGGCACCATCACGGTCGAGGAGGATCCGGATCCAGCCGTGGTTTATGAAGGACCGTTAGTGGTCTTGACCAGCCGGTTTAGCGCATCCGCTTCGGAAATTCTAGCCGGCGCCCTGCAGGATTACGGGCGCGCCCTGATTGTGGGTGATTCGTCCACGCACGGCAAGGGCACCGTTCAACAGTTGCTGCAATTAAAACCGATCTTCGAGCAGTTCGGTCTCCGGTTGGATCACAACCCGGGCGCTTTGAAATACACCATCCGGAAGTTTTACCTGCCCAAAGGCGCCTCAACCCAGATGAAAGGCGTGGTGCCGGACCTGGTTTTGCCGTCCGTCAATAATTACGCCGAAGTGGGCGAGGGGTCGCTGCCCAATGCCCTGCCATGGGACAAAGTCGAGAGCGTTCCTTTCGATCCGGTGGACCAGGTGCAGCCTTATCTCGAGGCGCTGCGAAAACGGTCGGCCGACCGGGTGGCCAGCGACTCGGATTTCGCTTTTTTGCGTCAGACCATCGATAGCTACCGGAAAATGGTGGCCGAAAAATCGGTGTCCCTGAACGAGGCGCAGCGCCGGCAGGAGAAGGAGGAAAACGATGCCCGGCAAAAAAAACGCAAGCAGGAATTGCGCGACCGGCCCGACAACGGCGAAAAGGCTTATGAAATCACGCTCAAGCAGGTGAGCCTTCCTGGCTTGCCACCCCCGATGTCGAAAACCAACCACGTCGAGTCCGCACGACTGAAAGCGCCGCCGAATCCGGACGATCCGGATGCCGTGGCGGAGGACGACACCCTGCCGGTGGTGGACATCACGCTGGACGAGACCAAGCGAATATTGCGGGACTATATTGGGTTGTCCCAAGGCAAGCCTCGGGCGCGGCCTGAGACTGCGGGCCAATGATTGTGCATTTGCAGGCTTGATGTCGGAAGGGACTAGCGGTACCAATAGGTCATGCCATCGTTCACTTACGTTGCCCGCGAAGCGGGGAGTGGCCGGGAGATCAAAAATACCATCGATGCGGCCACCGAGTCGGTGGCAATCGCCGCGCTGCTAAACCGCAACATGCTGGTGGTTAGCATCCAGGAAAAGATCAGCAAACGGGGGAAAACGGGGGGTGGGAGTGTGGCGCTGGCCGACTTGGTGGTTTTCACACGCCAACTCGCGACCATGGTCGACGCCGGCTTGGCCATCGTTCAATCGTTGCAGGCGCTGGCCGATCAGACAAGCAACAAGGTCATGCGCGACACCATCAAGGACGTCTGCACGCGCGTGGAGGGGGGCGATAATTTCTCGGCGGCCCTGCAAAAGCATCCCAAAGTTTTCAACCGGCTCTATGTGTGCATGGTGGATGCCGGCGAAAAGGGCGGTTTACTTGCCGAAATTCTGTCGCGGCTTGCCACCTATTTGGAGAATACCGCGCGCATGCGCAAGAAGGTGAAGTCCGCCATGATGTATCCCACCGTGGTCACCCTCGTGGCCATTGGCATCACCATTTTCCTGCTGGTCAAGATCGTGCCCGTGTTCGCCGACGTGTTCAGCGGTTTCGGCGCGAAACTGCCGGCCCCCACGCAGTACCTGATCAACGTCAGCGAAGCGGTGCGGAATTACTTCTGGTATGGCCTGCCCATGGTGTGCCTGGGTGTTTATGGCTGGTTTGCCTATATCAAAACCAAGCCGGGACGGGAGTTCTGGGATCGCCTCCGCATCAAGCTGCCTATTTTCGGACCGATTGCCCATAAAATCTGTCTGGCACGTTTCACCCGCACGCTGGCCTCCCTGATCCGCAGCGGTGTGCCGATCCTGGAAGTGCTTAATATTGTCGCCAACACCTGCGGCAACGTCGTCATGGAGAAAGCCATCCGCACCGCGTCGATGGATATTGAGCGCGGGGAAGGCATTTCGGCGGCCTTGGGCAAGCATCCCATCTTCCCGTCGATGGTCATCCGCATGCTGACGGCCGGCGAACAAACCGGCAAAATCGATGCCATGCTCGAACGCGTGGCCGATTTCCTGGATGAAGAAATCGAGACCACGCTGTCCGGCTTAACCTCGCTGATCGAGCCGCTTCTGATTGTGTTTCTAGGCGTGGTGGTGGGCGGCATTGTCATTTGCATGTTCCTGCCCATCTTTAAATTGGGCGAGATCGTGGGGCAAAATAAAAGGTAACGCTCCGCACCCCAACAGCGCTGGCACACGTATGGCCCGGGTATTACTGGTCGATGACGAACTGACCATGGTTCAAATGGTCACCGAGATGCTTCGCGCCGAAGGGCACGAACTGTTTCCCTTCACCAATGGCAACGCGGCTTTGGCCGCCCTGGAAACCACCGCCCCCGAACTGGTCATCACCGACCTTTATTTGGAAAAGGGCCGGGCGCACGGGTTGGACATCCTCCAAAAAGCCCGCGCTTTGAATCCCCCGGCGCTGGTCATCATGATCACGGCCTTCGGCACCATCGAAACGGCCGTCGAGGCGATGAAAAAAGGGGCGTACGATTACCTGGAAAAGCCTTTCAAATTGGAGGAGCTGAAACTGTGCGTCCGGCGAGCTCTGTCCTACAACGAGGCGATCTCCGAAAACCTCTTTCTCCGCAAGCAGCTCAAGCACCGTTATCAGCTCAGCCAGATCATCGGCGCCTCCGCCCCCATGCAGGCGGTGTTTCGCATGGTCGAGCGGGTGGCCGACACCGATTCCACCATTTTGATTCTGGGAGAGAGCGGCACCGGCAAGGAACTGGTGGCCCGCGCCCTCCACTTCAACAGCCGCCGGCAATTCGCGCCGTTTATTCCGATCAACTGCAGCGCCATGCCGGAAAACCTCCTGGAATCGGAGTTGTTCGGCCATCGCAAAGGCGCGTTCACCGGAGCGGTAGCCGACAAGAAGGGACTGTTTCAGGAGGCCGACGGCGGCACCCTTTTCCTGGATGAGGTGGCGTCGATGTCGCCCATGCTCCAAAGCCGCCTGTTGCGCGTGCTCCAGGAAAAGGAGGTGCGGCGCGTGGGAGACAACCTCCCCATCTCGGTTAATGTGCGGGTCCTGGCCGCCACCAACGAACCGCTGGAGAAACGCATCAAGGAAGGCTCTTTCCGCGAGGATCTGTATTATCGGCTCAACGTCATTTCCATTGCTCTGCCTCCTTTGCGCGAGCGCCAGGATGACGTGCCTCTGCTGGTGGCCCATTTTCTCCGGGATAAACTCCACTCCCGAACCGGCCACCCTTTTCAAATCACCCGCCAAGCCATGGCCGTGCTGTGCCAGCACCCTTGGCCCGGTAATGTCCGCGAACTGGAAAACGCCCTGGAACGCGCCTGCGCCCTCAGTGAATCGGCCGTCCTGCAATTGGTGGATTTGCCCCCCGCTCTGCAATCCGGCGCCAGTCAGGTCACCGCCAGCACCGAAGTCGATCCCCGCGTCGGCTCCGCCGCGCTCGCCAAACCGTCCAACGCCGAATCCCCAGGCGCCACCCTCGGCCCGTCGTCCGGTCGTCCGGCTTCCGGCACCCCGGTCGATTCGCTGAAAACGTTCCTGCGTGATCAGGAACAAAGCTACCTCGGCCGGGCGCTCGCCCAGACGGGCGGTGACAAGGAAAAGGCAGCCGCTTTGCTGGGAATCAGCCTCGCCACCCTGTATCGCAAAATGGCGGGAGAAGAGGGGGCCAGGGCTGGGACCGCTTCGAGCGCGTAATTTTTGTTTTCCTTTTCGTGCGGGATCGGTAGAATGACCATCCATTCGCGATTTTTAGCGATGGATTGTAATAAGCTGAGAGAGAAATTATGCCACTGACACATACACGAGATCTGTTCGCCAAGGCGCTGAAAGGCAAATACGCGCTCGGGGCGTTTAACGTTAATAACATGGAATTGATTCAGGCCATTGTGGAGGCTTGCGAAGAGGAAAAGTCTCCGCTGATCCTCCAAATTTCCAAGGGAGCGCGCCAGTACGCCAATCCGGTGTATCTAAAGAAGTTGATCGAAGCCGGCATCAGCCTTTCCAACATTCCCATCGCCGTCCACCTCGACCACGGCGATTCCTTCGATCTATGCAAGGAGTGCATCGACGAGGGTTTCACCAGCGTTATGATCGATGGCAGCCACCTGCCGTTCGACAAAAACGTCGAGTTGACCAAAAAAGTGGCCGATTACGCGCACAAGCACAATGGCTCGGTGGAAGGCGAACTTGGCAAATTAGTGGGCGCCCAACACGATGATGGCGAAGCCACCGGCAGTTTCTCCAAGAGCGGCGTCTATACCAACACGGATGAAGCCGTCCAGTTCGTCAAGCAGAGCGGTTGCGACTCGCTGGCGGTGGCCATCGGCAACTCCCATGGCGCCTATAAATTCAAGGGCGAGCAGCATCTCGACCTCGAACGGCTAAAAGCCATCAAGAAGGCCTTGATGGAAGCCGGGTTGGGTGACTTCCCGCTGGTCCTCCACGGCGCTTCCAGCGTGCCGAAGGATCTGGTCGAAGAGATCAACAAATACGGCGGCAAAATGGGCACCGATACCGCGGGCGTGCCCGAAGCCGACATCGAAGTCGCCCGCCGCACGGGTGTCACCAAGGTGAATATCGACACCGATCTGCGCCTGGCGTTGACGGCCGGCATCCGCAAAGTGTTCGCGGAATCGCCGAAGGAGTTCGATCCGCGCAAATACCTCGGCCCAGCCCGGCTCAAGGTCAAAGAGCTGGTCCGTCACAAGGTCAAAAACGTCCTATGCTGCGCCGGTCACGCCTTCGACTAAACCCAAACCCGCCACCTTTTGTCCGATCGCAAAGAGAGCCGCTGGCCGGCTCTCTTTTTTTGCCGACAACACCCCAACCGTTTGACGCGCCTGGCGTCTCAAAACCGCAAACCAGCCGCGACATTACACGGTACGACCGTATTCGCTATTGTCGCGAAGCACCCAACACACCTATAGACTGCCGCAATCCCTGCCTTTCGCATTGCCAGTCCGTCCCATTGCCAGTAGAAATCCGGGCAAAGCATGCGCCTGCTGTTTGTTAAACTGAAGCATATTGGCGATTCGCTGCTGTTGACGCCCACGTTGACGGCGGCGCGTGCGGCGCACCCGCAAGCGGAAATCCGCGTCATCGTGCGAAAAGGATGCGAAGGCATCCTGGCCGGGTGTCCGGCCCTCGACCGCGTGCATACGTCAGCGGCTCCGGAAGCTAAGAACCGTTCCTTTCTAGGCGGCGTCGTTGGCGATGTGCGGCTCGCGATTACCTTGAGACGCTGGCGGCCTGACTACGCTTTCGAGCTGAGTGACGGCGACCGCGGCCGAATGTTGGTTTGGCTGAGCGGCGCGCGGGTGCGTTGTGCCAACACCCAAGGCTGGCCGCCCCAATGCTGGTGGCGCAAAACGTTCAACGCCTTTTCGCAATATGCCTGGCTTTCAAGCCATCGGGTCGAAAAAGATTATTTTACGGTCAATGAATTCCTGCCTTTGCCCAAGGAAGTGCCCCCCATGGTCTTTGAGCGATCCAGAACCGAACGCTGGCAGCCGGCGGAGCGCCTGGCCAGTTTCGCGGTCATTCATCCGGGAACCCGGTGGGTCAGGAAACGCTGGCCGGTGGAGAAATGGGTCGAGCTTGGCCAGTGGCTGCTGGGCCGGGTGCCTAATGTGATCATCAGCGCCGGGCCGGACCCCGGTGAGGTGCAGAACGCCAGGCAAATTCAGCTAACCCTGGGCAACCGGGCGCTGATCACGGAGGGACAGACCAATTGGGCGCAGCTTGCGGAACTTCTCTATCGAGCGCGTCTGTTCGTGGGGGTGGATACCGCCGCCATGCATTTGGCTGCCGCCTGTCAATGCCCAAGCGTGGTTATTTTCGGCCAAACCAATGCAGCTCAATGGCACCCTTGGAAGGTGAGGCATAAGGTGGTGACGGCTTCGCCGCAATCCCTTCAGGACCTGCCGCCCGAGGAATACGCGCGGGCGGCGGAAGTGGACGACGTGATATCCGCGTGCCAGGAGATGGGGCAGTGGCGTTAAGAAGACCCTACCGTGCTTCCTCCGGCAATCCTGCTTACTTGACGCCGAAAAAGGCCGGCAGCCGAGGGTAAAGGCCGGAGCTATTCAGGGCCACGGACAACTCCACGCCATATCTTGCTAAAACCACCTCGTTCAGCGCGCAAATGACCACGTCAATGGTCATGGCATCCAGCCGCTTGTCCAGCGTCGAATGCACAGATGAACCTCGATCCGTCATAAATCATCACCGGACAATCCCGATCGAACGGGTCGGCCAAACTGCTTATCAGACTTTCAAACAAGGGGTTTTTCAGCGGAATCTAATAATTTGTTGGTCCCTTAGCGAACCTGATGTTGCGCAGCGTCCAGAGTTTCTGCATACTAGGATCCGCATTCAAATAATGCGGAAAGATTGACGATGGTTGCATGGTTTAAAAAACGCAAGCCGGCCAGCCGTGATTATTACCGGGTTTTGGCACAAATTCATAACTTCCTGCTTCCCGAGTCCTACGTTGAAATTGGCGTTCGACACGGAGAGTCCATGGCCCTGGCAAAGAGCGCGGTCGCGTCTGTGGGAATCGATCCCCAGCCCGATCTTCGGTTTCCCTTGCCTGGGAGCGTGTGCGTTTTTCCCATGACCAGTGATGCGTTTTTTGAGCAGCACGATCTTCAAGCGGAGCTGGGTGGAAGAAAAGTGGATCTGGCTTTTGTCGATGGAATGCATCTGTTCGAATTCGCCCTGAGAGACTTTATTAATCTGGAAAAATGCTGCCGCGGTGATTCGACCATATTGGTGCATGATTGTCGTCCCGTTGACCGCGAAACGGCCGCGCGCGAACGGACGACGCAATTGTGGAGCGGGGATGTTCGGAAGCTTATTGTCTGCCTCAAGAAATACAGGACCGACCTGACAATTCGCACGATCGACGCTTCACCCA
Organism: Verrucomicrobiia bacterium; assembly: GCA_017880715.1. Lineage (GTDB taxonomy): Bacteria > Verrucomicrobiota > Verrucomicrobiia > Limisphaerales > UBA1319 > JADGRT01. The sequence continues at coordinate 7,842 of JADGRT010000106.1, forward strand.
CCGGATTGGCTGTGATCAGCCATCTGGACCCATCATCCAATATTTTGACCGGGATGCTGGAGAGCCTGTACAAAGAGTTTGTTCCTTACGACTATAGCAATATAGAGCACAACAAGTCCGAGCAATTGAACCTGGTGAACAATAGCCCGAATGAAATTCAATCCGTTCTCACACATCGCGCGCGCAGTTAGCAAACGGACTTCACGATTCAGGCTGTTCCTGGAGGCGTCAATGCCCATGCCGGCCCCGATTCCCAACCCCAGGGCATTGGGTGTGCTTCTTTGCTACAACGACGCGGATATCCTGCCGGATGCGATTGAAGCCCTTCTCAACAACCGCCATGATTTGATTGTCTGGGACCACGGTTCTGATGATGGAACAGCAGCAGTGCTGGA
>JADGRT010000107.1 GCA_017880715.1 Verrucomicrobiia bacterium
CGGGCACCCATAGCTCAATTGGATAGAGCGTCTGACTACGGATCAGAAGGTTATAGGTTCAACTCCTATTGGGTGCACCATTCAGCCGCAAGGAGTTACAATTGATCGAATCCTGGCAGAAAATCATGCTTGGACACTTTTGGGACGTTTCCCAGGTTCTGGAGGCCGTTTTAGGCCTCTTACCGCTCCCCGGTGTCACCGGCGGCACGAACCCGAAAAAATATACGTCGCGTTGTCATTGGCAGTTTAATCTGTCCGGATGTCGCTGGCAACGGTTGCGCATGTCCCGATTGGTTCTGCCGGCAAACGGACGGTCGGTCATCGGACATTCTCCAGATGATGGCCGTGGAGAGGCCGCGCGTCACCGCCCAACCCTCGCTCGATTAATGGGCCCACGGCGTCATGTCCTGCCAGCGCAATCTATAGTTGTTCGCGTTCAGCCCGAGATAAAGCGAAAGAGCGTCGATGTCAGCCTGCATTTGGGGGCTGGGGCCGCTGGTGCTCCGGCCCGAGTACATGACCAACTTATAGCCCGGCAAGGGGATCATGTTCGGGGAGCCGGAGTCGCCTCCTTTCTCCAGCGGATAGACAAACGGAGGGACTCCGTAACCGGCCGCGCAATGCCCCAGTTGCTCGGTTCCCAGAAACAGGAAGGGAATGTCTGGTGTATAGTAGTAATAGATCGCGAAGTCCACGGCCGACATGACAGAGATCGGAGTAATACTGTCGGGAACATCCTCCGTGAATATCACCAGTCCATAGTCGTAAGCATTGCCCGAGCCAAATTCGTAGCGGGTCAAATTCGCCGCAATCGTCATTTGCACCACCGTGTTACTGGCCGTGCAGAACCACACCTTTTTGCCGGCCAGGTTTGTTTTCAGGCCATTATCGCCGGTGCCGTGGCCGCGCATATAGCCGTGTCGGCGAGTCAGGAGAGTCACCGGCATTTGACCTGGGGAATCCTGGAACTCGTTGCATTGCGATAGGGCAGTGAATCCATCGAGACCGTAAATGAGGCTGTCCGGGTTCCACGCCAGCACCGGCGGGGTGCTGGGCCATCCGGGCGGCAGCGATCGTTCGGACCACATTTCCAGGGTCCGTCCATTGGTGTGCGCGATGAAATTCGTCCACACCGCGAAGCGGAATGGCGATGCGGTCGGTCCGGCGAGTTCATAAACCGAACGATAATATCGCGAGGGCGATCCTTCGGGCAGGGTATCGTAATACTCGAACTGGCCCATGGAATCGGCCGTTACGGTTCCGAGGAATAGCCACTGCGGACTTTCCAGGCTCTCCGTGGATTGAATCGTGTAGGTTCTCCACGGAACACCGGAAAAAACGATGCGATACGTTCCATTACTTACCGCCGTGACCAACAAATTCTGCGAGGGATCGCTCTTAACCGCGGTATCGATGGCAACCTCGCCCATCGCCCATGCGCCATATCGGTCGCGCACCCGGTAAGTGAAGGAATCGTTGTTGAGGAACCCCGCTGGCGGCGTGTAGAAAATCCAACCGTCCGCGAGACTGAGGGTTCCGCCCTCAGCCGTCGTTCCCGCGATGCTATCGAACACCACCTCGTCTCCGTCAGGGTCCCAATCGTTGGCCAGAAGATCCGTCACCGCGACTTTCGTCCGCTGGTTCGGCGTGCGTCGAATGCTGTCCGCCATCGCGACCGGCGGCGAGTTAATGACCAGTGGCGCATCCAGAACCCCGGTCGCACCCAGGAAGTTGGCGTCACCGGCGTATTCGGCGCCGATGGTGTATTCACCCAAAAGGAGTGCGGCGGTGGCGAGGCTGGCGCTGCCATCAAGCAAGGTTGCGGGCAATCCGTAAGGCGCGCCATCAACCTTGAATTGCACGGCGCCGGAGGGAATGCCTTGTCCCGGATCGGCGGTGATCAACCTTGCCGAAAAGGAGACCAACGAGCCTACCGATGCCGGATTGGCCGAAGCGAGAACAAGGAGCGACACGGAATCTGGGTTTCCGCCAGCTTGGCTAAGGGCTCGATAGAATCGCAAGCGCGTGCCGGCCGGCGGGGTATCGTCGTACTCGAGATGGCCCCGATAGTCAGCCGTGCCCGTCCCTAGCAAATGCCAGTTGGTGCTGGCTGGGGTCGTGGTGTATTGGATGGCGTAGCTCCGCCATGGGCTGCCTGAAAAGACGATGCGGTAGCTGCCGTTGCCCAGGTCAAGAACCGTAAGCTGGCAGCGCTTGTCCTCAATCACGTTGATGGTAACGGTGCCAACCGACGAGGCGCCGCTGCCATCCTTTACCGTGTAATGGAAGGAGTCGGCGTTGGTGAATCCTGGAGGTGGCAGGTAGAAAATCCAACCACCGGAAAGATTCAGCATCCCGCCGGCAGCGCTAGTCGCACTGATGCTGTCCAACGCCACCGTGTCGCCGTCGGCATCGGCAGCATTCGCGAGCAGATCCGTGACGGCTACTTTCGTCCCTTGACCCGGAACGCGTTGAATCACGCTTGCGGCCACCACCAGCGGATTATTGATGACCTGCGGCGGATCAAGAGTATTGGTGGCGCCCAGAAAGTATTTGGTCCCTGAATACTCGACGCTGATGGTATGCTGTCCATGCGGGAGTGCCGCGGTGCTGAGGCTCACCGTGCCGTCAACCAACGGCGCCAAGCCGCCATAAGCGACCCCGTCAACGTTGAATTGCACCTTGCCCGAAGGCGTGCCTTGGCCCGGTGGGATTGCGGTCACGCCGGCGGTGAACGTGACCAGTGAACCCGGTGGCGCCGGATTGGCTGAGGATGTGACCGTAATCAAGACAGCCGCCTTGCCGATGGTCAGCGTGCCATTAGAAAAAGAAATCGCATAATTGGTTGCGGTTAGGCCGCTGGGAACGATCGCATAGCTGCCCAGCGGGCTCTGGCTGTCGGCGGCTGTGGCTAAAACCAGCCCGCCGCCCAACACCTGGGTGTCCTCGCCATTGACGAAACCACTGAGGGTCGCCGTAAACGCCGGGTGGATCTGCCCATAGAGTAGATTGACATCGTCCGCCGTTACCAACAGTGGGGCCGGGTCAATCCTAAGCTTCCCGGTGTTGGTGATTACGGCATACTTGTCCAGATACTCGCCCGGATCATAAAGCAAAGGCACAATGGCATAGGTACCCACTGGACTGGACGGCGTGGCCACGGTGTCGTACGTAGCGGTGATGGTGTCGCCGTTTTGCAGGCCTTCCAGGCGGCCCGTGAAAGCGGGGTTGGCCGCGCCGTAGGTTCGAGCCTGATTATCCGCGCTGACCGTCAGCGCATAAGCTGCGACCGCCAGTGTCCCATTCGAGAACTCGATCGCATAATGGGTGGCCGTAAGGCCGCTGGGCACAATCGCATAGCTTCCCGCCGGACTCAGGCTGTCAGCGGTAGTGGCTAGCACCAGCGTGCCGCCCAACACCTGGGTGTCCTCGCCATTGACGAAACCACTGAGGGTCGCCGTGAACACCGGGTTGGTCTCCCCGTATGCGCGCCGGACATTGTCGGCCGCCACCACCAACCGAGCGGGCGTCACCGTCAGCACACCGTCCACATAATGGATCGTGTAATTGGACGCGCTCCCTGACAGATGGATCGGATAACGGCCCACCGGGCTGTTGGTCTCCGCCATCGTGCTGGCCCCACTCTGACCCGCCAGCAGGCTGGCATCCTCGCCATTGACAAAACCCGTGTAACTTATCACGAACACTGGGTTGGTCTGCCCATACGCGCGGTTTAGGTCGTCGGTCGTCGCCGCCAGGGTTGCCGGCCTCACCGTCAAAGTCCCCTCCCCACATTTGAAACGGTAATTGGCTGCGCCGAGGGATCCCTCCGCCGCGCGAATCGCATAGTTCCCCACCGGGCTGCGGCGGTTGGCATCCGTCGTTAGACTCGGACTGCCCGTCACCACCCAGCCTTCTGTTTCCCCGTTCACAAAACCGCGGATCGTCGCCGTGAATGCCGGATTGGCCGCCCCGTAGGTCCTGGAGGCGTCCTCGGCTTTGACCGTCAGCGTCGCGGCCTCCACCGCGAGGAAGCCGTAGGCGCAGGTGATCGAATAATTAACTGCCGAAAGGCCGCCGGGAACGATGGGATAACTGCCCACCGGGCTCTGGCTGTCGGCGGCGGTGGTTAGAACCAGCGTGCCGTCCAACACGTGGGTGTCCTCCCCGTTGGCTAGGCCACTGATGGTTGCCGTGAATACCGGGTTGGTCTGCCCATACTCGCGACGGACAAAGTCCGCCGCCACCACCAACTGCGCTTTCTCCACCGTCAGTACTCCCTCCCCATAACTGATCGCGTAGTTGGACGCACTCTGGCCAAACACCTGGATCGGATAACGGCCCAGCGGACTGTTGGTCTCCGCCGGGCTGCTGCCCTGTAGCGTGCCCATCACAACGGCCTCGTCGTCGCCATTGACAAAACCCGTGTAGGTTGCCGTGTATATCGGGTTGGTTTGCCCATACGCTCGACGGGCGGCGGCGGCCGTCGCTAGCAGCGGGGCCGGATCAATCCTCAGCTTCCCATTGTGAGCGATCACGGCATACTGGTCCAGATGACCGTCAGGATCATGGAGCGAAGGCCCAATGGCATACGTGCCCACGGGGCTGGACGCCGTGGCCACCGTGCTGAATGTCACCGTGATATTATCGCCATTTTCCAGGCCCGTCAGGTTGCCGGTGAACGACGGGTTGGCCGCGCCGCAGATCCGCACCGCATCGTTCGCGCTGACCGTCAGCGCATACAGCGTGACCGTCAATGTCCCGTTCGAGAAGGCGATCGAATAATTGGTTGCCACCAGGCCGCCGGGCACAATCGCATAGCTGCCTACCGGGCTCTGGCTGTCGGCGGTGGTGGATAAACTCAGCGTGCCATCCACCACGTTGGTGTCCTCCCCGTTGACAAAACCAGTGAGGGTCGCCGTGAACACCGGGTTGGTCTCTCCATACACCCGCCGGACATTATCCGCCGCCACCAGCAGATGAGCCGGCTCGATCGCAAGCCTACCTGCCACATAACCGATCGAGTAGTTGGAGGCGCTTTGCCCGGACAAACCGATGGCATACCAGCCCACCGGACTGTTGGTCTCCGCCATCGTGCTGCCCCAGAGGCGGCCCGTCAGGATGCTGGAATCCTCTCCGTTGACAAAACCTGTGTAGCTCGCCGTGAACACCGGGTTGGTCTGTCCATAAAAACGGCTCTGATCGTCAGCGCTCACGGTTATGGCCGCCGGCCGCACGGCCAAGGTCCCCTCTACAAAAAGGAAACGGTAATTGGGCGCACTGAGGATCCCCGCCCCCGCACGAATCACATAGCTCCCCACCGGGCTGCGGCTGTTGGCATCCGTCGTTAGACTCGGGCTGCCCGTCACCACCCAGCCTTCTGTTTCCCCGTTCACAAAACCGCGGATCGTCGCCGCCCATGCCGGATTGGCCGCCCCATAAGTCCTGGAGGCGTCCTCGGCTTGGACGGTCAGCGTTGCGGCCTCCACCGTGAGGGTGCTGTTGGAGAATGCGATAGCATAGTTGGTTGCCGCCAGGCCGCTGGGAACAATCGGATAGCTGCCCGCCGGGCTCTGGCTGTCGGCAGCCGTGGTTAAAACCAGCCGGCCGCCCAACCCGTCGGTTCCCTCGCCGTTAACCCAACCACTGAGGATCGCGGTAAACACCGGATTGGTCTGACCATACGTCCGCCGGGCAGGGTCCGCCGCCACCACCAGTTGAGCCGGAATAACGTTCAGAGGAATTGTGGCGGTGGCAATGCGGTAGGCATTCGTATCATTCGGAACGAATCTGACCGCCAGCAGTTGCTGGGTGCCCGCGCCGAGGATGGTTCCAACCGGCGGATCATAAAAAAACGTGCCCGGCACGTCGGAGGTAGCGTTCAATTGTTTAGCGCTTAGGGCGGTGCCGTAAACGATCGATGCCGGAGTCGGCCACGTGACAGCCCCAGTGATCTTCAGTTTGCCGGTGATTTCGAGGGCCCAACTTTTTAGGAAATTGGTGCCGCCGGATTCCATGTCCGCCAGGAACAGCGTCCAGCTCCCGTCCGCGTTCAATCCATTGAACGAGCTTAGAAATGCCGTGCGGGGAGAATCCGAGGTGACGAGATCCGGATCCATAAAGCGCGCATCCGGCTGCCAGGTTCCGCTGAGCGGCGAACCGAGCGGCGGCGTGGTCACCCAACGATAGTTGTGAATATCCTTGGCGGCGGTGTCCGCAAAGACCACCTCGAAACCGTCGTCGCTGTAACCGGACGGGTTCAAGGTCGTCCGCCCCGGGCGATTGAGCAGCACGGTGAAGCCGGAGCTGTGTTGAACGTACCCGTAAAGGTCGCCATTGTAATTGCCAGAGATGCTCAGGCGTATTTTCAGGGACGTGATAGTGAAGATGTCGGAGGCAATGACCCGGACATCTTCCATCCCCCCCGAATCGTCGTCGGGAATGGACTTGTTGACCAGGGCGAAGACGTTGGTTTGAGACAAGTCCGCATGAATCACGGCCTGGCTCATGGCCAGAAGGAGCGTCGTCAGCAACATCGGGCAGGCTTTCATAGCAATACCATTCTTTTAAGAGCGGCGATTCTGGCGGAAAACTCCCGAACCCGCAACCGGAAAATGCTCGGCGGGCGCCTTGCGAGAGAACGCTATGCCTTCGATCTCCACCAGCAACTCCGGGCGGCAGACATCGGCGACCGCGTAGATCGTCGGCAATTCGCCCAACCGCTGTTCGCACACCTGCCGGATGGTGGCAAAGTCCGCCTGCCGCTTTATGTAAACCCGTACCAGCGCCAGTCCGTTCAAAGAGGTGCCCAGCTCCGCCAGACCGTGTCGGCCGAGGTTTTCCTCGGAGATCAGGGCGGCGATATTGTCCAGGGTTTCGTGGGTCTGGGCGGCGGCGTCACCCGGGTGTTGTGTTTCCGAATGGGTAATGCTGGCGGTGCCCGAGATGAAAATCGTGGCATAATGGCCGCAGGACAAGGCCATGGCCCGCGAGAACTTGGGGCTTTTGGGACTGTAGCGCTCGGCATAATCGTACGCGAAGGTCTGTCGCGGATTTTCCAGCGGCACCACCATGATGTCTTTCCGCTCCGTGGCCAAAGCGATGGCGCTCATCATGATTCCGCGGCCCTCGGTTCCGATCCCGGTGCTCGCCGGATAGGCCGGTCCGCGGCAGGTTGCCGGAAGCCGGTCCGTGAGAAAAGGGATGTCCCGGTAGAAGTCGGTGCGGGCGCGGTTGAGTTCACGATAGCGTTGCGTGGGCCCTTCGCCATCGACGATTCCGCCGAGATAAAGCCAGGTGCGGATCACCTGGTCGAAGCGGACGTTGACGCTGCCCAGCAACGAACGGATTTGATTAAAGGCATTCAAAGCCCCCTCGTGAACGCCGTCGGCCGAGTTTTGGGGCAGGACCTGAGCGCAGTGGGCCCAGGCGATGCCGTTGTGCCGCGAGATGACGATTTGCTCATTCACGCGCTCGATCTCGACTTCGCCCTTGCCCTGTCCAACGCCCAACGCTTCGATCGCCAGCAGTTTCCCATCGCAAGGCGGCTGAGGAATGTAACTCGTGGCGGGCAACTCGCGGCCATAGAAATCACGCATGATGCGACGGCACTCCTCGATCTGGCCGACATCGGCGAGGAACACCGCCTGGTGAATGATCGATCCCCGCGCGCTTTCCTCGTGAATCACGGCTTCAATGGTGCGCAAGGCGTCCCCGGCCTGTTGCTGGAGCGTATGGCCGCGGCGGGGGACGGCGGCGGCGAACACGTGCCGGACGTCGTTCAAGTCCACGACCGAGTAACCAATGCCGTCGTTAGACACTTTTTGGATCGAATGAGTGGCCATAGCTGACCGACTGTAAACTATTGTTGTGCGCGAACACCAGCCCGAAGGAGTTGCCAGCCGACCGGATAGACCGGCCGCTCCTTTACGTTTTCGCCCTTCGCGTCGGAGGCCCCCACCACGCGTCCGCCTTTGAATCCGCCGCCGGGTACCAAGACGGAGAAGACCTTGCCATAACTCGTCCTTCATCGCCAACTGGGCGTTGCCGGCCATGGCCTGGTCCAGGGTGTTCAGTTTAAACAGGATTCACAGGATTGACAGGATAGGTTGGGAGTTCTGTCGTCTTCTGGACACGGCTTGGCAACCGATTTCAATTTGCTGCACTTGTTACGGCACTCCTTCGTAAGTCATTGGTAATGAATGGAGCGGGTGAAGGGAATCGAACCC
>JADGRT010000108.1 GCA_017880715.1 Verrucomicrobiia bacterium
CTTCGGGAGAGCCTGGCCCGGACCGGCTGGATCAGCGAAGGCTATGTTCAGGACCGGGGTCCCGGGGCGGGCGGGCCCCACTATCAGTGGACCCGCAAGGTCAAAGGCAAGACGGTCAGTGTGGCGCTGTCGAAAGAACAGTTTGAATGGCTGCGGGAAGCGATCGCCGAGTGGCGGCGCGTGCAGTCGACGCTCAAAGAAATGCAGCGCTTGAGCCGTCAGGAGTTGTTTGAAACCCTACCGCATCCCAAGCGTCGCAAGCGACTTGGCAAGAAAGTTTTAGGTCTTAAGTAAGGGCCATTCGCCCCATCGGGGCGGCATGGATTGCTCATCGTAGCCCCATGCCGCCCCGCTGGGGCTGGGGAATATTCATAGGGACCTCGTTGGCTATAAACATGGCACTCCTACGGAGTTTGGGGATTTCCGACGCTTGGGCCGCCGCCCCAAACCCAAATTGAGCCGTCGGCACTTGGCACACCTAGACCCCGGCCCGAGCGTTGAAACGCCAGGCTATTCTCAGCCATCCCGCCAGGATGACGACATTGAAATCCTAGTGGCATTGGACATTCCTGTCCGCCCGTGTGGCGAGAAGCGTTAGGGAGCGTCAACGTGCCCGAGAGCCGAGGCGGACAGGAATGTCCGCGCTCCAAGCGTAAGTGAAGACCCATGCAGCTTAGACTATTCATCGTGCCGGTAAAAAACGTGGCCGATAACAGGGTCAGGCGGGCAACGGGGTCAGATCTCAACATTCAACAAATGCTTTACTCGCCGACACTTTTCCAGCAGTTTTCTTTGCTTTTTCAGTCGGCTTTCCAATCGTTTCACCAGGCAATCGGGGGCACATCTCAGCATTCAATAATGGTCAGTGATAATGTTAGACGTTGGGCAGGAAGCGGACTTTCAGGCCGCGGACTTTGTGCAACGGTTTGCCGGGTCGCTCCGCGGTAATGAATTCATCGGCTTTTAATCGCTTCGCCGCTGCCACGTGGATGGCGTCCACCGCCGACAACGGCACCGCGCCGGCTTCCTCCAGGGCCGCAGCCACCAAGTCTTCCGATGCCTCGCACCAGTCCACCACGCGGGCGAAGAAGTCCTCCAGAAAATCCAGTTCCGCCTTGCGCTGGTGAAACGTCGGTTGCGGGAGCAACTCCAACTTCAGGAAGCTGGCCGCCACGAATTCGCGCTCTGGATCCTCCAGCAAGGCAGCCGTCTTGTCGCCGTCCACGCCCTGAACCGCCTGAATCAGGACGGAACTGTCCAAGTAAGTTCGTATCATCGCTCGCCCCTCCGCCGCGCCACTTCCTGCCGCACCTCATCCAGGGACAGCGCGCGCCCGCCGAACCGCGCATATTCCGCTCGCGCCGCCAGCAGCTTGCGCCCCAGCGCGCTCCGGGGCCGCGCTGGCCGCGCCGCTTCCCGCTCCAGCTTCTCGCTGATGGCGTTTCGCACCCAGGCACTGCGGTTTGACTTCGCGCACACCGCCGAATGATCCTCCGGCGACAACTTCACAGTCAGCGACAGGAGTCCGGTATTACTCATATGGTAAGACTATCCCTCACCATCTCACCTTGCAAGTCCTTATCCATCTCGTTGGGGCGGCCACGAGGATGCGGCGCTCACGGTCGGTCAGACTCTGGATGGCGTGGTCGGCGAAATCTTAAGGACATACGAACTATCTTACCAAACTTTGTCGCACCTGCGACATGGATTTGTCCCGGCATGGCAGACGGATACGATTTATTTGTCAGCATTCATGGCTAATATGACTGCGACATTACAGAACGCGGCCATGTCATCTATTGTCGCCTTCTCCCTGCGCTGTGGCCTCCGCGGGTACACGGAGTGACCGGGGTGCAATTATGTGCAAAATTATGCCCATGAAAACTATTACCGTGCCAATTGGGGTTGGCCGGACTGACCTCTGCAAACTGATTGGGAAGGTGGAAGCGGGGGCGCGTGTCATCCTGACCAGCCACGACCAGCCCAAGGCGGTCCTTTCCGCCTATCGGGCAGGGGGGAGCCCCTGGCGCGCGGAAATACCGGATGACCCCAAGCTTTATGGCGACATGCAATCGCCGGTAATGGATGATTGGAAATGAGAATCCTGGCCGATACCAATATTTTCATTCACCGGCTTTCCGCACCGGTATTTCGTGAATCCTGTCTGAAATACATTTTGGGGCTGTGCACTTGACTCTTGTTCAGGCCGTTTCTCTCCATGAACCGGTAGGGCTGAGCTGCCGCTCAGCCCTGATATTTGGGCGGTGCGGCAACCCCGCCCTACCACCAAACGGTTGCGGGTTTCTGAAAAACTGGAGACTCCCCAACAAGAGTCAAGTGCATAGCCCAAATACATTTTATTTCGTCAGCCGCTGCAGCTTTCGCCGCAGCGGGCCGTTGTTGGCCAGGACGTAGTAATGATGGTCGGCGCTGATGGGACGGTTCAGGAAATCACCGCCGGCACATTCGAGAATCAGCCCGCCGGCGGCGATGTCCCAAAGCCGCACGCCTGATTCGAGGTAGGCATCGAAACGTCCGCTGGCCACATAGACCAGATCGAGGGCTGCCGATCCCATGATGCGCAACTTGCGAACGCGATGGGCGAGGTTCTGAAAGCTGGGCAGCATTTTCTGCAAATTCTGGTCGTACTTGGCAAAACCCACCGCCACCACCGCTTCCGCCAGGTTGGTGCGGCGGCTGGCATGAATGATCTTGCCGTTTAACCGCGCCGGCTGGCCGCGGATCGCCGTCCACAATTCTTCGCAGAAAGGGTCATACACCACTCCCAATTGAGTTTGATAGTCCCCGGCCGTGACGCCGGGCTTTGGTTTCCCGCAGCGGGTTTGCAGCGCAATGGATACGCATGCGTGAGGAATGTCGTACGCAAAATTTACCGTGCCATCGATGGGATCCACCACCCAGCGAGCGGCCGCCGCCGGATCGCCGGACACGCCTTCTTCGCCCAGAATGGCAAAGTGGGGAAAGGACGGTTGCAGACTGCGCACAATGAGTTGCTGGCACCGGACATCCAGTTCCAGTTTGATATCGTGCTGTTCGGCCGACTTGATGGTTTTGGCACACTGCCAGTTTTTGCGGATGATCTGACCGGCAATTCGCGCGGCCTTGATGGCTGCCGCGAGGGCGGCTTGCAACTCGTTCTTATATGCCATGACCCTGTTGTTCCATGGCGCCGCAGGAAAGGCAATAGCGCTGATTTCAAATTTCAAATCCATGAATTGCTCAGCCCGCGCGGAAGCTGATTTTCTTGATCGTTTCTCGTCCAAAGCAATGCTGCAGACGTTCGAGAATTTCACGGCGTCGATAGCGCACGATTTCAGCCAGCCATACGCTGCTGTCCACGGACACGAACAGAGTGCCTTTCGCCAGGCCGGCAGGACGGGCGTGGGCGGTGATGTTAGGATCCATGAGGTGGCCCCACGCGTTGAGAATTTCCGTCTCGGCTTGGCGTTGGTTCAGTCCCAACCGTTTTAACACGGCGGGCATGATGCGATCCACGGGCTTCGCCGCGGAAGTGTGCGATCCTTCGGCCTCCGTCAGGTTCATGCCGCGCCAAGCGGCCAGGATCCGGTCGCGCGGGTGGAGGGGCGGCGGGCCGAGTTTTGGATTAAACTTTGATATAATGCTCATCCAGGACGAGCACGCCTTTCGGCGGCAGGTCGAAATTGCCTGAAAGGGCCTCGCCTGTCAAAAAGTCATGCATCGGCTTGTAGAACTGGATGCGGACGGAGGAGTTCTGGTGGTTGATCAGGAAATAAATTTTGGTTCCCTCTTTTTGGCGCATGCTGACCTCGACCGTGTCCGGGACCTTGAGCAGTGGAAACAGGTTGCACAATTGCCGCAGCCACGCGATCAAGTCGTAATAAAACGCCTGGTGGCTTTGAGTGCCGACATAGATTGCCTTGCCCAAGCCGAAGGTGTTCATGGTGATGGCGGGTTGGCCGGCATAAAAGTCTTTGGCATAGGTAGCCAGAATCTGGCAGCCCTTGGGCTCGATGATGTCGCACCAGAGCCGTGCCGGGTGCAGGTGGCTGGTGGGGAAGGTGCCCTTGAACACGAGATGATTTTCCTCTCCGGGCGGCAGCGGATCGAACTCGGAAACCTCCAGTCCAAAAAGGTCGATCAAATCGTGGGGATAACCGGTATCAGGAGCGATGTGATGTTCGTCCACCAGTCCGGTGTTGAAGGTGCCCACCAGCGTTCCGCCATTCTGGACGTATAGCTTTAACAGGTCGGCTTCGCCGCCGGCCATCAGGTACAGCGACGGCGCAAAGACGATTTTGTATTTCGAAAGGTCCTCCGTCGGCCGGGCAAAATCCACCGGGATATTGCGGTCGTGCAGGGCGTTGTAATAAAGCTGGATGTGGTCTCGCAGGTTGTAGTGTTTGTTGGGTTGCCAGCCTTGCTGGAGGGTCCAGTCATTGTCGTGGCAATACAGGATGCAGGTTTCGGGCGCCACCTTGCTGCCCTTGAGCAAGGGTCCCAGCAGCTTCACCTCCTCGCCGATCTGGCAGATCTCCTTGTAGGTGCGGTTCTCGCCGCGTCCATCGTGGGTCAACACCCCGCCATAGAATTTTTCGGATCCGATGCGCGGCTGTCGCCAAAAGAAATACAGAATGCCGCTGGCACCGCGGGAAAGATGTTGATACGTGAACATGCGGATCACGCCCGGCCGCACCAGCGAGTTCACGTCCTGCCAGCCGACATTGGCGGCTTTGTGCTCCATAACCCAGAACCCCTCGTCGCCGTCCGGGGTGCGGATGTCGGTCTTTTTCAGCGACCGCATGATGTCGATGTCGCAGGCGTTTTCGGATGAGCGCGACGTAATGGCCGCGTTGCTATCCAGGGCGACGAAATCCAGGTTTTCCGCCACATCAAAATGGTCGAAATGCCGGGTGATGGCACGCAACAGGGTGGTGACCGTGCATTGGGGCGACAATTCATGCAGCAAATCAGCCTGCATTTTCACATAAGCCACCAGGGTGTCACTGCAGAAGCGCTTGAAATCGAGCACCAGCGCCGGGTTATGCACCGTCGGCGCCATCATCGGCATGGGCATCTGGGACCAGTCAGTGACGGTCTGCGACCAGAATCGGTTCCCCATTTGTTCGTTCATCCGTTCGATCGTGCCGTACTTGGCCTTTAGCCAGGCGTGCCAATCACGCCGGGTTTCCGCATTGAAGGAAATCTCGGTTTTATGCCCGCCCAGGCCGTTATCAATCTGCCAGGCGATCAGTTGGGGATGCTTCCCTAGAGCGGTGGCCAGTGCGCGGATAATCTTTTGGGAGTAGTCCCAGTAAACATCGCTGTTCATGCTGTAGGCCCGGCGGGTGCCCTCGTGCAAAGTCAGGCCGCGGCAATCCACCGGCAGGATTTCCGGGTGCTTATGCGCCAGCCAAAGCGGTGGCGCGGCAGTGGGCGTTGTCAGGACGACCTTGATTCCGGCCTTTTCCATGACATCCATGCAGCGGCGCATCCACTCGAAATCGTACTTGCCTTCCTCGGGCTCATACAACCCCCAGACAAATTCTCCCATGCGAACCACATTCATGCCGGCGCCGACCATTAATTCGGCGTCGCGTTCCCAACGTGATTCGGGGTGCTCGGGAGTGCCGGCGTAAGGATAGACCCAATGCTCAGGATGATAATCAGCGCCAAAATACATAAGCTTTTTTTGGGTAGGAGTTTGCCCTAATGTAATGTCGTCCCGGCAACCACGCAAACCAAAAATCAAAACAAAAGTTAAAAAGGCCGGCTTGCCCGAAACCCGGCAAAGTCCTAGGCTGACTCCGTGCCGACTGACATCGCCATCATTGTCCCCGTGTTTAACGAGGCCGACAACATCCGGCCTCTGGCCCGGGAAATTGCCGCCGCCTTTGCGCGAGAATCGCGCGCTTACGAGTTGGTCCTGGTGGATGATGCCAGCACCGATCTGACCTGGAAGGAAATCCAGTCCGTCCGCCAGGACAACCCCCGGGTTCGGGGGTTGCGACATCAGTTGAACCGCGGGCAGAGCGCGGCCTTGTGGACCGGCATCCAAGCCACCGATAGTCCCATCATCGCCACCTTGGACGGCGACCTCCAAAACGATCCCGCCGATCTGCCCAAGCTTTTGAGCGAGCTGGACCGGTTCGATTTTGTGTGTGGCGTTCGGTTGGAGCGGCGGGATAACTGGTTGCGCCGGGTTTCCGCCCGGATTTCCCGCTGGGCGCGCAAGACGGTTTTGGGCGTCGATTTTCAGGACACCGGCTGCGCGGTGCGGGTTTTTCGGCGGACGGCCTTGACGGGGGTGTATGCGTTTAACGGCTTTCATCGATTCCTGCCGATCCTGGTGCATGGAAGTGGCGCGACCACCCGGGAGGTGCCGGTTAATCATCGTTCCCGCCGCGCCGGCGTTTCAAAATATGGCGTATGGAACCGGCTGGGGCGCGGACTGTACGATTTGTTCGCCGTGGCCTGGCTGCTCAAGCGCCGCCTGCGCCCGGCGCCGTTTAGCGAGTTGAAATAGAAAATCCTGCCTGGATGATCCGATTAACCACTTTTTTGATCCGATCGGATCAAAAAAATGTCCACGGGCTTGACTGGGGCCAGGGCAGCAACTCGGAATTGCGTGTTCCTGATCTCGGGTTACAGTACTGGCATGAGCATCGTCACCAAACTGTTGCATACCCGCTACCGGGTAAACGACTTGGAGAAAACGGTCCATTTTTACGAGAAAGTTTTGGGGCTTAAGGAAGTTCGCCGACACCGCTCGCCTCGTGGGGCGGAGCTGGTTTTTCTCAAGGCGCCGCAGAGCGAGGAGTTGATCGAGTTATGCCGTTTCCCGGCCAGCGGTCCGGTTCAAGTGCAGGCTGATCTCACCCACCTGGCCTTTGAAGTCGAGAGCCTGGAGGCCTTTGCCGGGCACCTGAAGCGTCTGGGGCTGCAATACTCGGACGGTCCGCATTGGAATGCCGAAGGCGGAGGCATCGCCTTCATCGACGCCCCCGAAGGCTACGAGATCGAACTGATCCAGACACGGGCTAAAACCGGAGCTTGACGCTGCTTTCCGCTCCAATTACGCTGATGCAGTGAAGCCAGTTGAAAACCAATGCTTCCAGCGTCAAGTGGCTAAAATAAACCAATTTCCTAGCGGATATGTTGGCCGTTGAAAACAAGTCAAATGCGGCCGGGAGTTCAACCAGCCGGCCGCTGCCGCTGGAAAACGGGGATTTCATGCACACCCGCGAGTTTCTCCGACGCTACGAGCGGATGCCGCAGGTGAAAAAGGCCGAGTTGATCGAAGGGATTGTCTATATGGGTTCACCCGTCAGCGTCCGTCACGCAAAACCGGATGGAGTGATTCAAGCCTGGCTGGTCACCTATGCCAGTCGCCACCCGGAAACCGAAGCTCTCACCAACGCTACCGTGATCCTCGATGCCGAGAACACCGTGCAGCCCGACGCCCTCTTGCGCTGGCTGCCGGAACACGGCGGACTTACCCGCGTGAACGAAGACGGCTACCTGGTTGGCCCGCCGGAATTGATTGTGGAAGTGGCGGCCAGTTCCGCCTCGATTGACCTGCGGGACAAGTGGCGGGCCTACTGCCGCAATGGCGTGCGCGAATACATGGTCTGGTGCGTGGCCGAAGGGCGTCTGGAGTGGTTCTGCCTCGAAGCGGACGAGTACCACCCGCAATTGCCGGACGCGCAAGGTTTGCTGCACAGCCGCGTCTTCCCCGGCCTCCGCCTGCCAGTCGAACCGCTACTGGCCTGCGATACCGCCAGAGTCCTGGCTGCTTGTACGGAGAACAAACCGGCTTAGCGCGGGTGAATGGTAGGGTGGTGCTGTCGCGCCGCCGGGCCGAGCCGCAGCTCGGACCAGATTGACGAAGTCTCATTACGGCCGGGCCGAACGGTCCAACCAATCGCCGCGGTAGCGCAGGTAGGTTTGGAAACCGCGGTCGCCCAAGGTCTGCCGGACGGTCCGCTCGGTTTCCTGCCGTATAACCTCGAGCGCCACGGCGCGTTCTTCTTCGTTCAAGGTGGTGGTTTGGCGGAGTTGTTGGGCGCTCTCCTCGAAGGCGCGTTTCATGTCGAAAACCCGCGTGGCGTTTTCCGCGGGCAATTCACAGCGCTCCACCACCCGCAGGATGTCCTGGTAATCGCCCTCTTGGGATCGTTGAAAGGCGGCGAAACGGTCAGCTCCCAGAAC
>JADGRT010000109.1 GCA_017880715.1 Verrucomicrobiia bacterium
AAAATTTCGGTTACGCCACGCTGCTGGATGAAAAAGGTAGCCCGATGCATAAGAGCTCGGGTAATATGATTGAATTTAACGAAGCCGCCGATAAAATGGGTGTGGACGTGATGCGCTGGCTGCGCGGACACACGTCGGGCTATGCCGCGCCCCAGTATGTCATCGACGCTCCCAACGGCGGCGGCAAAGTGGTTATCAATCCGGAAACCGTGCTCAGCCACAACGCGGAGCGCATCGTGTTCAGGAATTTCGAGGGGAAGGTGCTGGAATATCCGGAATCGCCTGACGCGGTGCCGCCGGAGCCAGCCGGGAAAACATCCAGCCGCCGGGGTTAGCTGGCGCCCATTGGCGCGCGGCTGGTGGCCGCCGCTGGAGACCGATAGGGAATTGTTTTTGTCGTTATCGTGGCCGGGCCAATTCATGAATTGGCTCGCTTATCGTGGAATATGTCCCATCTGAAGGATTGACCTTCTCGGCGGGTTTTGGCAGAATCCGCCTCTAATTGAAATTTTCCGAACAATTTTCGTGGAGTGTAGCGAAAAGCCTGATGTATCCCGGCCTGACCCTGGTCATCCTGGTTTTCCTCTATTTCGCCTATAACCATAGGCGCTGGCTGTGGCTTCAATGGACGCGATGTCTGGCCCATTGCGGCATGACCTCGGCGCAGTTGCGTTTGGCCACTTACTATCATGCCGACGACGAGTTTAAGAACTCCGATGAAGCCCTCAGATGGTTTCTGAAAGCGGCTCAAAAAGGCAATATCGAGGCTCAGTGCACCATGGCCGAAATGTATGGCCAAGGTCAGGGAGTCGTTCGGAACATGGCCGAATCCATCAAGTGGTACCAGAAAGCAGCCGAACAAGGCAATGCGGAAGCCCAGCTTTTTGTCGGCCGGTGCTATGCGGAAGGCCAAATCCTGCCGCCGGATTTGGCCCAGGCCGTTAAATGGTATGAAAAGGCCGCCAGCCAAGGAAACCAGCGGGCTTATTTTTTGTTGGCCGAGCTGTATGCCAACAGCCAAGGCGCGGAACGGGATTATCCAACCGCGGCGAAATGGTATCGCCTGGCAGCGGAGGGCGGCGATTTCCGGGCTGAATTGGCGCTCGCTGACATGTATGCCCATGGGCGTGGCGTGGCCCAAAACCCCAAGGAAGCCATCCGGCTGTATCAACAGGCCGTGATTCAAGGCTCAACGCTTGCCCAGTTTCGGCTTGCCAAATTACTGGCCGACGGCTCCACTCCGGCCACGCCGGAAGAAAGAGCCAAGGCTCAGTATGAATTGGCGCAATTATACCTCCAGGGACAAACCGTTCCCGCCGATTCCCTTGAGGCAACCCGATGGCTGATCAAGGCCGGCGAAGCGGGCCATTTGAATTCCCAGTGCCAGTTGGCGAAAATGTACCTGGAGGGCCGGCATACCATCCAGAACTATCCCGAGGCCATCAAATGGCTCACCCGGGCGGCCGAACAAAACGATGGCGAGGCGCAGTTTAATCTGGCCAAGGCTTTCGCCGAGGGGCGGGGCGTGCCAAGCGACCTCGTGGAAGCTTATACGTGGTGCAATCTCGCGGCCGTTACCGGCAAACAAGACGTCATCGAGTTTCGCGACAAGCTGGGCCGATCGATGTCGCAGCCGCAAATCCGCGAAGCTCAAGACCGGTCCGCCGCACGCATGGCGGGCCGACCCTCCTAGTGGTTGGGCCGGGATCAGGCAAATTCGCTGACCTTCAAGCCGGTGGCCTGGCGAATCTGTTCGGCCAAGGCATGCAGTGCTTGCGGTTCCAGCCGGGTGGCATAGGTTTCCGGGGTGGGCCGTGCCACCGTGTACGCGTGGATTTCCTTGATCTGGCCGCCCTGCCTGACCAGATCGATCAGGCGCTGGCAATAAGCGGCCAGCTCCCCCGGAGGCATGATTTCCTGGCGCACCTTGAGCAGGAGCGTCTGGATGACGATGGGGCGAACGCGCGCGGTTTCCAGGAGATTGCTCAAGATGCGGTCGAATCGGATGAAGGAGCGGTTGACCTGCCGGTAATAAGCTTCGGTGCCGGCGTCGAGCTTCCCCCAGATCTCCCCCTGGTTGGCGTCCATGATTTCCAGTCCGCGCTTGACGTCCGTTTTATCCAGTCCGGCGGCATCGGTAATCAATACGATTGAGGTCGGGTCGAGGGCCTCGGCCCGCTTGATGTCGGCCACGGCCTGCACGCACTCGGCGAAATTGTGGATCATGGTCGGCTCGCCGTCCCCGCTGAAGGCCAGGTCGCGAATGTCGCGCGTGAGCTCGGCGGCTTCCAAAAACTTCGGCTGGCGTCCCAGTTCGCCGCTTTTCGCCAGGCGGATCAGGGCCGTGAGTTCCGCGCGCATCTGGGGCACGTTTATTTCCCCGGCTTTGCCGGGCGTGAACCGGTCCACCTCGCAATAGATGCAATCGAAATTGCAGCGTTTGTTGGGATTCAAGTTGATGCCCAGCGACAATCCCCGCGAGCGACGCGAGATCACCGGATAGACAAAGGCAAAGTCGGCAAAGCTGCGATGGTGATTGCGCACGGAGATCCAGTGGTGGTTGATGGGTGGCAGGGGAGCGGACATGACGACGCCTTTACATGCCCATGATCTGGTAGCCGCAATCGACGTAAAGCACCTGTCCAGTGATGGCCGCGGCGCCGTCGCTGGCCAGGAAGGCGCCGGTCGCCCCCAGTTCCTCCGGCAGCACGTTGCGCTGCAGCGGAGAGTGCTCCTCGTAGTGCTTGAACATATCGTTAAAACCGGCAATGCCCCGGGCGGCCAGGGTGTTGACCGGACCGGCGCTGAGGCAGTTCACGCGGACTTTCTGCGGACCCAGGTTGTAGGCCAGGTAACGGGTGGCGGATTCGAGGGCCGCCTTGGCGACGCCCATCACGTTGTAATGAGGCACCACTTTTTCGGCGCCGTAATAACTCATCGCTAAAATGCTGCCGCCGCCCGTCATCAACGGAGCGGCCGCGCGGGATACCGCCACCAGCGAATAGGCGCTGACATCCAGCGCCACGCGGAAGGCCTCGCGGCTCGTGTCGAGGAACCGGCCCTCCAGCGCTTCCCGGGGCGCAAAGGCGACCGAGTGCAGCACCAGGTTCAGACGGCCCCATTTCTGACTGATCGTCTGGAACACGCTGGCAATCTCCTCGTCGTGCGTCACGTCGCAAGGCAACAGCAGCGTGTTCGCGCCAAAGACGTCGGTGAGTTCCTCCACGTTATCCTTGAGCCGGTCGCTTTGGTAGGTGAAAGCCAGCTTGGCGCCTGCCTGATGCCAGGCCTGAGCGATGGCCCAGGCAATGGACCGCTTGTTGGCCACGCCAAAAATAATCCCGTATTTTCCTGCAAGTAATGACATAAATGCGTCTAAACCTCAGTCGGCTATCTATAGTCCAGATTGAACCACCGGGCAAGGGGACAATTGAGTTCAGCCCGGCGGCACGCCGCCGCTCCCAGCGCGTTGACAATCCGTTCGGAAAGGCCGATTTTAACAGCAGGCCAATCATGGAATCACCCGAACCCATCAGCCCGCATGAGGTGGATCTGGAGTTCGCCGCGGCGACGCAAGCGGCGGAGTTGGATCGTCACACCGTGGTGGGGGCCTTGTGGCGGTGCGAAGGCGATCAGATCCGGTGTCTGGCCTGCGGGCATCGGTGCCGAATCGCCTCGGGCAAACGCGGCCTTTGCCGGGTCCGCTTCAACCGGAATAACCAACTGCGCGTGCCCTTCGGTTACGTGAGCGGTCTGCAATGCGATCCCATCGAGAAAAAACCGTTCTTCCACGTGCTGCCCGGCAGCCTGGCCCTGACGTTTGGCATGCTGGGATGCAATTTCCATTGCTCGTTTTGTCAAAACTGGATCACCAGCCAGACCTTGCGCGATGCCGAGTCGCGGGCGCCCATCCAACCGATCAGCTCCGACGATATCGTGCGGGAGGGTCGCCGTCGTGGCGCCCAGGTGGTAGTCTCGAGCTACAACGAACCACTCATCACCGCCGAGTGGGCAAAGGCCGTTTTCGAATCGGCCCGGGCAGCAGGGTTGCGGTGCGCCATCGTGTCCAACGGGTACGCCTCACCCGAAGTCCTGGATTATTTGCGTCCCGTGCTGGCGGCGGTGAAAATCGATCTCAAGACTTTTAACGACTCGAACTATCGCGCGCTGGGCGGCACCTTGAAACGGGTGACCGATACGATCCGGAGGGTGCATGCCTTGGGGCTGTGGCTGGAGGTGGTGACACTTCTGATCCCCGGCTTCAACGACGATTCGGAGGAGTTGCGGAAGTTAGCGGGATTCCTGGCATCCGTCAGCCCCAACATTCCCTGGCATGTAACGGCATTTCATCCTGATTTCAGGATGACCTGGATGCGGCGAACGCATCCCGAGGATCTGGTGCTGGCGGCACAAATCGGAGTGAAGGCCGGCTTGAAGTTCGTTTATGCTGGCAACCTGCCCGGACTGACCCAGGAGTGGGAAAACACCCGATGTCCCGGCTGCCGCGGAACCCTGGTGGAACGAACCGGATTCAGTGTGCGAGCATGCGAAATCGGCGTGGCTGGCAAATGTCCAGAGTGTCGGACCGTCGTGCCGGGCGTTTGGGGATAACCCGTTATGAACAAGTTTACCGAGCGTGACTTAAAGAGAATCCGCCAACCGGCGGTGTCGGGAATGTTCTATCCGGCGGATGAGGCGGCCTTGAGGCAATCGGTGCGGGACTGTCTGGCAGCCGCCCAGCCTGACCCAGCGGTTTCGCCCAAGGCTATTATCGCGCCTCATGCCGGGTACGTTTATTCGGGGCCGATTGCCGGCTCGGCTTTCGCCCATTTTTTGAGTCAACGGAAGGAAATCCGTCGCATTATTTTGGTGGGGCCATCGCACCGCATTCCTTTTAATGGCCTAGCGATCAGCGGCGCCGATGCTTTCAAGACACCGTTGGGATGGGTCCTCTTGGACAAATCGGCTCAGGAATCAATCAGACGTTTGCCGCAAGTGCGGGTTTCAGACCAAGCCCATTCGACCGAGCACAGCCTGGAGGTGGAGCTGCCGTTTTTGCAGGAAACGCTCGACGAGTTCACTCTGGTGCCATTGGTCGTTGGCGATGCCACCGCGGAGGAGATCGGCGAGACGCTCGATTTGCTTTGGGGAGGCGCTGAGACGCGAATCGTAGTCAGTTCGGACCTGAGCCATTACCTGAATTATGAAGCAGCCCGCCGGTCGGATCGCGCTGCCGCTCAAGCCATTGAAAATCTGGAACCGCAGGAATTAGGAGTGGAACAGGCCTGTGGCTGCCAGCCGGTGCGAGGCTTATTGCTTGCGGCGCGGCGGCATGGACTCAAGGCTCGGACGGTTGATTTGCGGAATTCTGGCGATACCGCTGGATCGAAAGACCGGGTGGTGGGGTACGGTGCCTTCATTTTTTCGGACATTCTTTGAACAAATCGCCGTGACAAGCCTCCAACTCAATGGAAGCGATTGAAGGCTGTTCGTTACGGGTTGGCAGAGAGGTCTTGCTTGTAATGAGGCTCGGACAGCCAAATTCCGTTAGCCTCATTACTCTTCTGAGCGCCTGGGTGAAGGCGTCTAGGGCCTTATCACCATGAGCCAGAGCAATCTGGCTCATTTTTTTGCCCGGCGTTTTTGAATAGACAAACGCTCGGCAAAGTCTTGCTATATACAAAACCACAAATGCTATGAATTATAACCCCAGCAATGTCACCACGCGTCGAGAGTTTATCAAAACCACGGGCCGATTGGCCGCCGCCTCAGCCGTAGCCGGAATGGCTATTCCCTTCGTTCATGCCGCCGGGAGCGATACGATCCAGGTGGCGCTGATTGGTTGCGGCGGACGGGGCACCGGCGCCGCCGACCAGGCCCTCTCCACCAAGAGCGGGCCGATTAAACTGGTGGCCATGGCCGATGTCTTCGAAAACCGCCTTAAAAGCAGTTTTACCCAACTGACGAAAACTCATGCCAGCCAGGTCGAGGTGCCGGAGGACCGCCAGTTCATTGGTTTCGATGGTTTCCAGAAGGCCATGGATTGTTTGAAGCCGGGCGACGTGGCGATCTTTGCCACCCCGCCGGCGTTCCGCTGGGTGCACTTCACCTACGCCATCCAGAAGAATCTGAACGTGTTCATGGAGAAGCCGATTACGGTGGACGGCCCCACCACGCGCAAGTTGATGCAGCTAGCGGAGGAATCGGAGAAAAAGAACCTCAAGGTGGGCGTGGGCCTCATGATTCGCCACTGCCAGGCCCGCCAAGCGCTTCACGACCGGATTAAAGACGGCGAAATCGGCGACCTGCTCATGCTCCAGGCGTACCGGATGCACGGTCCGGGTGGCAATGCGGGTCCCAATTCGAGAGGCTTAGCAGAAGTGCTCTACCAGGTCAGGAGTTTCCACAGCTTCCTCTGGGCCAGCGGCGGGGTGTTCAGCGATTATAATATTCACCAAATTGACGAGTGCTGCTGGATGAAGGACGCCTGGCCCATCAAGGCCCACGCCACTGGTGGCCGCCAATATCGCGGCGAGTCCGTCGATCAAAATTTCGATCACTATTCGGTTGAATATACGTTCGCCGACGGGACCAAGCTGTTTTTCAACGGCCGGACCATGGCCGGATGCTACGCCGAATTTGCCAGCTACGCGCACGGCACCAAAGGTGCGGCGGTCATCTCGACCTCCTCACATACCCCCGGCAAGACGCGCACCTACAAAGGGCATAACCTCACGCCGGAGAACCTGCTCTGGGCCTTTCCGCAACCCGAGAAGAATCCTTATCAACTCGAGTGGGACGACTTGGTCGATGCCATCCGCCAGAACAAGCCCTACAATGAGGCCAAGCGGGGCGCCACCGCCAGCTTGGTGACCTCGATGGGCCGCATGGCCGCCCACACCGGCCAGGTCATCACCTTTGACGACATGCTCAAGTGCGAACACGAATTCGCGCCGACTGTGGACACCCTAACGATGAGTTCCCCTGCCCCGCTGCGAGCCGGACCGGATGGCAAGTATCCGATTCCGTCGCCGGGCATTAAAAAAGACCGGGAATATTGATCGCCGCTAACCAAGCGGCGCCGGGACGAAACGGGCGGCCGGAAAGCCGCCCCAACGTGCCGCCGGGGACGGCGGCGCTCCCTTCTTCGCCGCACTGAAGCGGACTCGCACCGCCCTGGACCAACGCCCTTTCAGGCGCACGACCGCGGATTTCCCAGCCCGCAGTCGCTCCAACGCCACGACCAGGTGCCAAGCTCAGCACGCCTGATCCCACGCCTTGTGTCAAGCCCGCCTAGGGGGAAACCGATGACTTAAGCCCGCACGAGACCATGACAAAACTTTGTCGCAGGTGCAACAAAGTTTTGTCACAACGGATCAATGGTTGAAACTTCGCGGATGCCGCTTAGTTTCCCGGATCACTTCGATCCGCCTCCGCTACGCAGCGCACGCTGTCGGAACGCGGCTGTAGGCAGAGCCCCAACCGAAGCGCGTCCGAAGGCAAGAACCGCTGCAAAAAATATCAAGCGATTCTTCATTCCCGCTGCGGCTGCGACTGGTCCCGCGGACACAGTCGCGCTCCGTCTCTGTCTACCTCACGATTGCCTCGATGACAAAACTTTGTCGCACCTGCGACAAAGTTTTGTAGGGGGTGGTGGACGGCACGCGCTTACGAAAATTCTTCCAGATCCGGGCCCCTGAAGCTGTTCGGGAGTGTTCGAGGTTTCGGACGCGTGCGTGTCTTTCCACCTGCTGCGCGCGGGGACGTCGCGCGGTCCTTTGGTTGCGGCTACATCGTGTTGCTTCGGCAAACGTGGGTGACTGGCTTCACCCCGGCCGGTAGTCTCGGCGTCACATTAGGGCGACGAAGACAGCAGCGAAATCCCATCCCACGTTTGCGGCAGCCGTTGCGCGCGTGCAACCCGCCCTGGCCGGCTGGCGCCAGCAGCGCAAACATCGGGAACCGATCCCGGAAGCTTGGTGGCGCGAAATTGTGCCTCTGGCGCGAGCGCCTGGGCTGAGCCCCGTAACGCAAGCCTTGCCATTGAATTACACCTCGCTCAAGCGCCACGTGCTGGCCAGCCCCAGCCCAACCGCTCCACCTCAGGTAGCGGGAACGGGGTTTGTCGAAG
>JADGRT010000110.1 GCA_017880715.1 Verrucomicrobiia bacterium
GTTGAGTCCCGAAGGGACGGCTGAGAACCACAAGTTCAGCCGTCCCTTCGGGACTTGGCACCCCCAGCCCACGGTCCCAGCGTTGAAACGCTGGGCTATTTTCAGCCATCCCTCCGGGATGACGGCGTTGAAATCCTAGTGGCATTGGACAGGAATGTCCGCGCTCCTTCATGCGACCGTTGCCCTTCATTCATGGAGCGCCGCCATTGTGGGGCGCCCTCGTCGGCGAGTTCGCCTCGTTTAACTTCGCGCGGATGAGGGCCTTCGCGCTCCGCAATTTTTTTCCGTTCGGCTATTGACGGAAACCGGCGGCATTTGTAGATTGCCTCTTCCATTAGGGTTCCAAAGTAGCTCAATGGTAGAGCAGCCGGCTGTTAACCGGCGGGTTGCAGGTTCGAGCCCTGCCTTTGGAGCCAATTTTTTAGGACGTTTATTTTACTTCGAGCTTCACTTTGAAATCCCAGTTTTGCCGGACCCACCCGGCGGGCAATAAAACCTGATCGCCTGGATCTGTTCTGCCAGATCGTTTCCGCGCAGCTCAAGCACGTGAGGACCGGTCGATAGCCCTTGCGCCAGGGTGAGGCAAGCTTCCGCGCCAGACGCGGAGGACGGGGGAACAGCCGTGTCGGCGCCCTGGAAAACCGCCCGCCACGTGGCGGTGTGATTCTCGGGCAAGGAGCGTTTAAAGACCGCCACGCTATAGGCCACATTCCAGTCGCCCGGTTCAATCACGACGCGGCCGGACTTGGAGACAAACCGGTTGGTGCTGCAGCCCTCGCCATCTTCGCCAGTGACACTGCCGCGGAGGGTAAAGTGGCAGAGCTTGCCGTCCGGTGAGGATGCGTCGATTTTAAGCGACCACACCTCCGGAACCAGCGGCGCTAGGGCGCCGATTTTTAGCAACACCGGCCAATCGCTCATCGGAAACGCCGATACCCGCGTGAAGCGATGGAGTTCGGGGATGGCGGAAGGTTGCTGGCCATCAACCAACACCGAAATGGCTCCTGGGGCATTCGGCTTAAAAACCAGATCCGCTCGAGTGCCGGTGAATTCGAGCCGCAGAGTACTCTGTCCAGCGGAGAGCGCTAATAAAGGGGTATGCACGCGCGCTTCATTGAAAGGATCGTATCCGGCCTTTGGCGGAAGCGGCGCCAGGTAGGCCTTGAGCAGTTCAGCCATAAGCCACTCGCCGTGCGCGTTGAGGTGGACGCCATCCCGAAGCAGATGCGCGGGTTTTAACTCATTGACCTTGAGATACTCTTTCCATAGATCATGGATGTCGGCGCGGCAGGCGCCATACTGGGCGGCGGTGGCCGGCAAAAAAACGTGGTTCATCCAGGGATCCCATTGCGCTGGCGTCAACTTCGCCGGATCGGTTTCCTCGTTCAGACTCTCGTCGCGCGTTAGGTGATCGGTTTGGAGCAGAATATCGGCGCAGGTCCGCTCGCGAACCCGGCGGATGATGTTTTCATATTCGAGGTGGGATCCATAAACCTGAAAGATCAGCAGATCGGGCTGGAACGGATAGAGGTCGGCTTCGGCGGTTTTGACCAGGAGTTGCGCAGCGTGTCCCCCGAGGGCGCGGTTTTCGATGACCAGGCTGGCATTCGGATAGGTCGCGCGCAGGTAGCGTTCCACTTCCTTCCACCAGGCCTGCTGGGTGATCGACTGTCCGTAAAAGAGGACGCGCACCGTTTTTCGGTCCGCCGGCGTGCTTGAATTGAGCAGCGTCAGCGAGCGGCGCAGGCACTCGCGCTGCTCGGGTTGGGGTTGCCAGGGCGACGGCGGGGGATACGCCTTGGCGCCGATTAAGTTATGGCAGGCCAGACTGGCCCAGACCAGGGAACACGCAAGTTGTATTTTGGGTTTCATGGGTTGGTTTGGAATGCCGGCGGCTTGTTTTCCATAATGATAACAGACTGCCTCACCCAAGCGCCGCACGCAACGGTTTTGACCGACGATCGTTGGCGAGTTTCCAGAAAAGACCGGGCCAGCATTGATTTGGCCAACGCCGGATATGCGCTGCCACGCTTCAGACCGGCGCTCCAGAGGATGTTGACATCAGCGGCGGCTTGGCAAACACTGCCCGCTTATGTCCGAGCTTATCGACCCAAAAGCAAATGAGCGGATGGAGAAACTGGTTTCTCTGTGCAAGCGGCGCGGTTTTATTTTTCAGTCGTCGGAAATCTACGGCGGGATCAACGGTTTTTGGGATTACGGCCCCCTGGGCGCCGAATTGAAACGCAACGTCAAGGAGAGCTGGTGGCAGGTCATGACCCGGCAGCGCGACGACGTGGCGGGCCTGGATGCCTCCATCATCATGCATCCGCGCATCTGGGAGGCCAGCGGACATACCAGCACGTTCAGCGATCCCATGGCGGATTGTTTGCTGACGCAGAAACGGTTCCGCTCCGATCAGATCGAACCCCAGAGCGGCACGGTTTATCATTTCACGGGAGCGGTGGACGAAGCCGCCGGCAAGACCTGCGACGAACCCTATGCGGTGCTCGTGGCCACGGGCAAACACCCGGAATACGCCCGCAAGGTGGCCCGCCAGTTTTACCATCTGCGCGGCGTTCCCACCCCGGTTCTTTTGGGCGAGCGAACCGAAGAGGCCCAAAACACCACCCGCTTCAATCCCGAAAACGGAGGGCTGTTGACCGACCCCCGCCCGTTCAACCTGATGCTCAAGACCTGCGTCGGGCCGGTCGAGAGCCAGGAGAACATCGCCTATCTTCGTCCGGAAACAGCCCAGGCCATTTTTGTCCAGTTTAAAAATGTGGCGGAAACCGCGCGGCAGAAGCTGCCCTTCGGTATTTGCCAGATCGGGAAGGCGTTTCGCAACGAGGTGAATCCGCGCAACTACATTTTTCGCTCGCGCGAGTTCGAGCAGATGGAGCTCGAGTTTTTCATCAAGCCCGACGAAGCCGTCGAGGCCATCAGCGGCAGCGTGGCGAAGCTGGCCGAGCTGGCGGCGCCGGCCGCGCTCGAGCAACCGCAATCGAATTGGGGCTGGGAGGTTTGGCACAAATATTGGGTCGAGCAACGCATCCGGTATTACGAGAGCATCGGCCTGCCGCGCGCCTCGCTGGAGGAATACTGGCAGAAGCCCGAGGAACTGGCGCATTACGCCAAGGCCACGGTCGATATTCTCTATCCGTTCGCCTTTGGCACGCAGGAGCTCGAGGGGGTGGCGGCGCGCGGCGATTTCGATCTCAGCCAGCACCAGCGGTGCGCCGGCAAGTCGATGACGGTGTTCGACGAGGATTTGAAGACGGCCTGGGCCAAGCTCGATGCGGACAAGCAGCAGGTGCTGTCGCAGCGTTATTATGAAGCGCGGTTGAAATACTTCACGAAGGCGGGCGAGCCGGCCGAAAAAGCGGAGAAACACGCGCGCGAAGATGCCGTCGCGCTGGCCAAAGGCAGCTATCTCCCGCATGTCATCGAGCCATCGGCGGGCGTGGACCGGCTCATTCTGGCGCTCCTCACCCAGGCCTATCACGAGGAGGAAACCGTGGACGACAAGGGCAACAAAGAAGTGCGCGTGGTCCTGAAATTCCATCCCTGCATTGCGCCCATCAAGGCCGGCGTGTTCCCCCTGCTGAAGAACCGTCCCGAGCTGGTCCGGAAGGCGCGGGAAGTTCATGATTTATTGCGGCCCCACCTGTCCGTCTTCTATGACGACGCCGGCGCCATCGGCCGGCGGTATCGGCGTCAGGATGAGGCGGGCACGCCGTTTGGGGTAACGATCGATTTTGACACCCTGGGCGAAAAACCGGAACTGCTCGATACGGTAACGTTGCGGGATCGCGATACGATGCAACAAACACGAGTGAAGATCGACGAACTGGTTCCGCTGTTGCTGGGGAAGATTCGCTAAATGCCTGAAGCGAAACAACGCGCGCTTGCTCTGAGCGGGATCATCATGATCAAGCTGGGCAAGGGAGTGGTTTTCCTGCTGGTGGCCTGGGCGGCCTACGCCTTTTCCGACAATGACCTGCCGGCGGAGTATCACCGGCTGTTGCACTGGTTCCATCTCAATCCCGAACGACAGTTCTTCAGCCACTTGGCCGTGATGGTTGGCAAGATCACCGAGGCCAACGTCCTGTGGGTGGCGGTCGGCACGCTCGCTTACAGCCTGTTTTCGTTGATCGAAGGCGTGGGTTTGCACTTGCGTCAAAGGTGGGCCAGTTGGATGGCCATTGGCGAGTCGGGCTTTTTCATTCCGCTCGAACTGTACGAGCTCTCCCTGCGTTTTACCGGGACCGTGTTTATCATACTGATCCTCAACGTGTTCATCTGTGTTTACCTGCTTATGAATCGAAAACGCCTCTTCCACCGCGTGCATTTTCATTTCCATCACGCTCAAAACGACACCCCGCCGCCACCTCAGGCGTAACGTTCTAAAGGGTTGATTTGGAAGGTTTGCCATCGGATCTCAATTTTTTTCAAAAAATTCCTTGAAACCACAACCTGTAGTGCTAGTCTGTCGAAACTACCCAACTAAATGGGGTTGATGACCCAAATCGGTGGGTCAACTATCTCGTTAAAGTAGGGCATTTTAGCTTTAATTTTTACCAATTAGTTTTGACGATTTTTATTCGGTAAAGTGGTTTCCAAACCGAGGGCCATATTTGCCAGTTTTTGATTTGAAAGGACTCCTTATGATTGATGCCCGCGATCAGGTTATGTCTCCCGCTTCGTCTCCAACCAACCGCCGTTCCAAGCTCGCTAACGACCGTCGGGGCGCTCGGCCCGGGACGATCTCGTCCCGCAAGACGCTCTCGATCCAGCGGATCTTTAGCGATCCGAAGGTTAAACCCTTTGACCAGATCGAATGGGAGCGGCGCACGGCGGAAATCACCGATGACAGCGGCCAGGTGATTTTCAAGCAGGAGAATGTGGAAGTGCCGAAAACCTGGTCGCAACTGGCGACCAAGGTGGTGGTTTCGAAGTATTTTTACGGCGAGTTAGGCACGGCGGAACGCGAAACGTCGGTGCGGCAGCTAATCCACCGCGTCTGCCGCACCATTGCGGACTGGAGTGTCAAGGACGGCTATTTCTCGGCGGCTGACGGCGAGATCTTCTATGAGGAACTGGCTTGGCTGTGCGTGAACCAATACGGCGCCTTTAATTCGCCCGTCTGGTTCAACGTCGGTTTGTTCCACCAATACGGCATCGGCAACCCATCCTCCTTGGGCAATTGGTATTACAACCCGGCCAAAGGCGCGGCCGACCGCGGCCGCACGCAGTATGAATATCCGCAGTGCAGCGCCTGTTTCATCCAGTCGGTCGAGGACAACATGGAATCGATCATGCACCTGGCGTACAGCGAGGCGATGTTGTTCAAGTTCGGTTCGGGCACCGGCACTGATTTGACGCCGATCCGCGCCAGCCGCGAAAAGCTCAGCGGCGGCGGCCGGCCCAGCGGTCCGTTGTCCTTCCTCAAGGTCTATGACCAGGTGGCCAACGTGGTCAAATCGGGTGGCAAGACGCGTCGCGCCGCCAAGATGAACACCTTGCGCGATTGGCATGGCGACATCGAGGAGTTCATCGACGCCAAGCAAATCGAGGAAAAGAAAGCCTGGGCGCTCATCGAGCAAGGATACGACGGTTCCTACAACGGCCCGGCTTACGGCAGCGTCATGTATCAAAACGAGAACCTGTCCGTGCGCGCCAGCGATGAGTTTATGGAAGCCGCCCTGGCGGGCAAGGAGTGGTGGACCCGCTCCATCACCACCAGCCAGCCGCTCGACAAAAAAGATGCCCGCGCGCTGCTGCGCAAGATTGCCGAAGGCACGCATATTTGCGGCGATCCCGGCATGCAATTCGACGGCGCCATCCAGAAATGGCACACCTGCAAGGGGACCGAGCCGATCCATTCCACCAATCCCTGCTCGGAATACGCGTTCCTCAACAATACCGCCTGCAACCTGTCGTCCCTGAACCTGCTGAAATTCAAGCGCGACGACGGCCGGTTCGATTTCGAGCGGTTCAAGGCGGCGGTTTGGATTTACATCACCGCCCAGGAAATCCTCGTCGATAATGCCAGCTATCCGATCAAGGAAATCGCGGAAAACTCGCACGTTTTTCGCACGATCGGGCTGGGTTATGCCAACTTGGGATCGCTGATCATGAGCTACGGGCTGGCGTACGATTCCGACGAAGGCCGCGCTCTGGCCGGCGCCATCACGGCCATCATGACGGGTCATGCCTATGAACAATCGGCGCGGCTGGCGGGTGTCATGGGGCCGTTCAAGGGCTACCGTGACTCGCATTGCGCCGGGGTGGCCAAGACGGTGGCCAGGGACAACGTCAACTCGATGTTGGAGGTGATTCGCAGGCACCGCGCGGCGGCGGATCACATCCCGGCCAGCCAGGACTTTACCTATCTGAAAGACGAGGCCGTGCGCTCCTGGGACCGCGCGCTCGAGCTGGGCGAAAAGCTCGGCTACCGCAACGCGCAGGTGTCCGTGCTGGCGCCCACGGGAACCATTGCCTTCCTGATGGATTGCGACACCACCGGCATCGAACCGGACATTGCGCTGGTGAAATACAAACTGCTCGCGGGCGGCGGCATGCTGAAAATCGTCAACCGCACCGTGCCCGAAGCGTTGAACCGGCTGGGATACACGCCGGCGGAACGCAAAGCCATTATCGCGCACATCGAGAAATTCGACACCCTCGAGGACGTCGAGGACCAAGGAGAGCCGGTGCGCAGCGGGCTTAAGCCGGAGCATCTCAGCGTGTTCGACTGCGCTTTCAAACCGTTCCGCGGCCGGCGCAGCATTCACTACCTGGCGCATCTCAAGATGATGGCGGCCGCCCAACCGTTCATCAGCGGCGCCATCTCCAAGACCGTCAACATGCCGAACCATTGCAGCGTCGATGACATCTTCGATGCCTATGTGCAGGCGTGGAAGATGGGGCTCAAGTGTGTGGCGATTTATCGCGACGGTTCCAAGCGTTCGCAGCCGCTGAACACCAGGAAAACCAACGAAGGCGGCAGCACCGCCGAACGCGAGGCGGCGGCTGTGTCGGATACGCTAAAACAGCTCGAAGCTGAGGTGGTGGCATTGCGCGCCAAGGTGGGCCAGCCGATCCGGCGTCGCCTGCCGGTAACTCGCACGGCCGTCACGCACAAGTTCGATATCGCCGGCCATGAGGGGTATCTGACCGTAGGCCTCTTCGAAAACAGCCAGCCCGGCGAGGTTTTCATCACCATGGCCAAAGAAGGATCGACCATCGGCGGGCTGATGGATTGCATCGCCACGCTAACCAGCATTACCCTGCAGTATGGCGTGCCGTTGGAGGCCCTGACGCGGAAGTTCGCGCATCAGCGGTTCGAGCCCTGGGGCTTCACCCGGAATCCCGAAATTCGGATGGCGACTTCGATCATCGACTACGTTTTCCGCTGGATGGCGTTCCAGTTCATTCCGGGCTATCGCGAAGCCAATGCGCCGCAAACCAACCAGCCCGAACTGGCCATGCCGGGTCTCCTGGAGGAAGTCAAAAAAAAAGTGAACCGGTCGGTCCCGGATCTGCCGGTGGCCGACGATGAGCGCGAAACGATCGCGGTGAAGGCGGCGGCCAGCGGCGACGCCAGCCCGCCGGTTGCCGGAATGGCGACCAGCTTCAACCGCGCCATTGCGCATTTCCAGCAGGACGCGCCCATGTGTCCGAATTGCGGCCACATCACCGTGCGCAACGGAGCCTGCTATAAATGCCTCAATTGCGGCGAGAGTTTGGGGTGTTCCTAGCGTCCTTGAAATTCAAAGCCTCGTGTAAACAGATCAAGTTCTCAGGCAGCAGTGTACTTTCGGGCATAAGCGCGAACGCGGCATACCAGGAGCGCGGATGGTCCCATCCGCGTATTGACGCAGGCCGCTTGCGGGTGTGATCACTTGGCCGTAACCTTCCTTCAAATCCTGTTCGTAACGCAATTTAATCCTGGCCAAGTGGTCCTGGAGAGCGGACTTGATGCTGGACGGCAACACCGTCACGCGGTCCTTTTGGCCTTTGCCTTCCCGCACGATGAGCTGGTTTCGCTCAAATTCGACGTCCTTGACCCGCAACCGGATAC
>JADGRT010000111.1 GCA_017880715.1 Verrucomicrobiia bacterium
ATTTGGCCAAGTCGTTTAACGCCCGGCTAACCGACACCATTCATTGTCCGGCCAGTTTGCGCAACAATGAATTGTCCGAACTGCCCACCGGCGCGCACACTTTCGCCGGGGTGCCGTTTCAGGTGCAGGGAGCGATTCAACTCTGGGGCCGGGGACTGGATAAATATAAGCGCGAAGGCTATCCCAAAGAGGTGCTCAACGTGGCGGTGGGGAAGCGCTGCGCCAAGTTTCACCTGCTGCACGGCGCGGGGTTCTATGATGGCGACGGCACGCCGGTCGCGAAATTGATTTTGCATTATGCCGACCGGACCGAACGCGACCTGGACCTGAAGACCGGCGAGCATCTGCGCGATTGGTGGGGGTCGCCGTCGCAGCGGATGAAAGATTCCGGAACAGCGGTGGCCTGGTTTGGACAGAATCCCTATATGCGGAAGATGGGGCCGGTATCCGAACACTCCATCCGGATTTATCGCACCACGATTCCAAATCCGAATCCGAGCTCGGAACTGGTGAGTTTCGATTATGTGTCGTTGTCGGGCAATTCGGCGCCGTTTCTCCTGGGAATGACGCTCGAGGAATAAACGCGAAACCAACGAGCACGGCCATCTCACGGAACGGAAGCAACCAAGGAAAGGAGTAACCATGTCATCAACCTCACTCGCCGAGTCGGGCGGGAAGACCGAAAAAATCAATCTCCAGGCGATCGAGCATCTGGCCCTGCGGCGCGAAGCGCTGCTGCGGGAGTTGGGCCGCGTCATCGTGGGGCAGAAGCCCGTGATCGACAATGTCCTGCTGACGATCTTTTGCGGCGGGCATGCGCTGATTGTCGGCGTGCCGGGGCTGGCCAAAACGCTGCTGGTCAGCACGCTGGGGAGATTGCTGGCCTTGACCTTCAATCGCATCCAGTTCACCCCTGACCTGATGCCGTCGGACATTACCGGCACCGATATTTTGCAGGAGGATCCGGTGACCGGCCGACGGCGGCTGGAGTTTCTGCCCGGACCGGTGTTTGCCAACCTGGTCTTGGCCGATGAGATTAACCGAACACCGCCGAAGACCCAGGCGGCCATGCTGCAGACGATGCAGGAGCACGAGGTGTCGATAGGCACGAAGACCCACCGATTGCCGGCGCCGTTCCATGTGTTCGCGACGCAGAATCCCATTGAAATGGAAGGCACCTATGTGCTGCCGGAAGCTCAAGCGGACCGGTTCATGTTCAGCATCCACTGCACTTATCCCTCCAACGAGGAGGAGATGTCGGTGGTGCGCGGCACCACGGGATTGGAGGTTCCCCAATTGAAGCCGGTGTTGAGCGCCGCCGAGATTCAGGAGATTCAAAAACTGGTGCGCGCGATTCCGGTGTCGGATGAAGTGATCCGGTATGCCGTCAAGCTGGTGGCGCGAACCCGTCCCGAGGACCCGGCGGCGCCCAAGTACGTGAAGGAATTTGTGCGCTGGGGGGCCAGCCCGCGGGCGTCGCAATATCTCGTGCTGGGCGCCAAGGCCCGGGCGGCGGTCAATGGCAGTCTGTGCGCCGATTATGCGGGGATCAAGTCGGTCGTGCACGAGGTATTGCGGCATCGCATCATCACCAACTTTCATGCCCGGGCGCAGAAGATCACGGCGGCGGAAATCATTAACCGCCTGTTGCAGGAGACGCCGGGAGAGAAATAAATTGCGAGCCGGCATCGATCGCCGAAAACCCCAGCCATGTCCTCCCATCTCTCCATCGATCCCAAGCTGTTGGCGGCGGTTGATGACTTGTCGCTGCTGGCCCGCACGGTCGTGGAAGGTTTCTTAAGCGGGCTGCATCGGAGCCCCTTTCTGGGCTATAGCACCGAGTTTGCGTCCTATCGGCCGTATGTTCAGGGCGACAACCTGCGGCATGTCGATTGGAAGGTGTGGGGGCGCAGCGACCAGTTGAACGTGAAGCAGTTCGAGGACAGCACCAATTTAACCGTACAAATAATCCTGGACACCAGCGGATCGATGGATTTTGGGAATCCATCCAAGTTCGCCTATGCCCGGCTGCTGGCGGCGGCGCTGGCTTTCCTCATGGTGCGGCAGCACGATGCGCCCGGACTGACGCTGCTGGGGGAGCATGCGGTTCAAGCCTTGCCGCCGCGCAGCCAGCAACACCATCTGGACGATCTGTTTCAGCTTTTGGCCGGCGCCCGGACGGGCGGGCACACCGTCCTTGGGCCGGAACTGTGGAAGGTCGTGGAAACGTTTACCCGCCGCGGTTTGGCGGTGGTGATTTCGGATCTCTTTTCGCCCGGAGAAGGCTTCTTTGAGCTGCTCCGGCAACTGCACGTGCAGCGCCAGGAAACGATCGTATTCCAGGTGCTCGCGCCCGAGGAGGTCGATTTTGATTTTCCGGGAAACCACCTCATGGTGGACAGCGAAACCGGCCGGGAGATTCCGTTGCATGCCGGCGCGTTCCGCCGGGAATATCAGCGGCGGCTGGCGACGTTTTGCGATCGGGTCCAGGAGGAGTGTGTGCGGCGGGAAATCGATTATCTCCGGATTCGCACGGATGAGCCGCTGGAGGGGGTGCTGACGGCGTATTTGGAGCAGCGGATGGCTGTTTGAGCTATGTCACGCCTGTCGTTTACCAACGGAGCGATGCTGGCAGGTCTGGCCGTGCTGGTCATTCCGATCCTGATTCATCTCTTGCTGCGGCGGACCCGGACCCGTTTGCGGTTCAGCACGCTCCAGTTTTTCATCCAGCAGGACGAGCAATCGGAGCGCCGCCGCAAACTGCGGCACTGGTTGTTGCTGGCGACGCGGTTGTTGCTGTTGGCGGTGCTGGTGCTGGCCTTTGCCCGGCCCTATTTGCCGAATGGGGCGATCGAGGATCCGGCCCGCCCCCGGCGGCAGGTGGTGCTGGTCCTGGATCGGTCGGCCAGCCTGCAGACGGGAAACCGCTGGGCTCGGATGATGGAGGCGGTGCGGCAGTCGCTGGCGGAGTTGGGAATGGATGATCGGGTGGCGCTAGTCGTGTGCGCCGCCAACGCCGAAGTGGCGATGTCGTTGGCGCCGCCGGCGAAGCTCAGGCCGCTGCTCGACAAGTTGGAGCCTGGCTTTGGAACCAGCGACTTAGCCGAAGGACTGCGCGCCGCTTTGAAATTGCTGGCGAGCGAACCGGCGCATTTGAAACCGGCCATCTGGGTTTTCAGCGATTTACAGCGGAATGCCTGCCAG
The DNA here is from genome assembly GCA_017880715.1 of Verrucomicrobiia bacterium. Lineage (GTDB taxonomy): Bacteria > Verrucomicrobiota > Verrucomicrobiia > Limisphaerales > UBA1319 > JADGRT01. The sequence continues at coordinate 3,205 of JADGRT010000111.1, forward strand.
CGGCTGAGGACGGCATCCTTGCCCCGGGATTTGGAAGTCAAGACCTGGTCGGCCGGAGAGCCGGATGCCGCCAACTTCGCGGTGCAGGATCTGGTGGTCCCGGTGGAGTCGGGCGCGGCCTCGCAAGTCTCCCTGGTCAATTTTTCCGCGCAGGACGCCAAGGAAGTAAAAATGGATTGGCTCATCGACGGAGAATTCATCTCCCGGCAATCCGCGGCCGTAAGGGCGGGGACAACCACGAACCTCGGGTTGTCCCTGCCGGCGCTGTCGCCTGGCTGGCACACAGCCGAGGCGCGGATTCAGAGTCAGGATGGCTTGGCGCTGGATGATTCGGCCCGTCTGGCCTTCCAGATTCCCGATGCCATCAGCGTTTTGTGCGTGGAAAGCCGCCCTTCCAAGCGGGTTTTTGAAGAGGAGAGTTTTTTTGTGGTGAGCGCCTTGAATCCGGGGCAAGGGGACTCCAACCGCATTTCGGCGAGGTTCAAAATCGAAAAAGTCCTGCCCGAACGGCTGACGAGCCGGTTGCGAGATCAACCGAAAGAGCAGCAACTGGTCATTCTACCATCGCTGCGCCAGATGCCCAGCGAGGCTGGCAGCATCCTGGAAGGCTTCGTAAAAAACGGTGGCGGACTGGTGATTTTTGCCGGCGAAGGCATCCAGGCCGGACGTTACAGCCTCGGCTGGCGCGATCTGCTGCCGGCGGTGTTGGAACGCGTCGAAGACGTTCCGCTTCGGGAACAAGCAGGCTGGCACGTCCGGGAGTACGCCCGCGACCACCTGATATTTGCGGCGTTTCGACAGCCCAACAGCGGCGATCTGGCCCTGCCGGTTTTCAGCCGGCGTTGGGCTATGACGCCGGTCGAGTCGAGCCAGGTGCTGGCGCGATTCGACGATGGCGCGCCGTTGCTCGTGAGCCGAACGGTGGGGGCGGGACGCGTGCTGCTGGTGAACACCTCGGCGGACACACGGTGGAACGACTGGCCCAAGCGCAAGACCTTTGTTCCCTGGTTGCACGGAGTGGCGAACTTTGCCGCGGGCGAGGCTTTCGCCGAGAAAGGACGCGACAACAGCCGGTTTCTGGCTGGGATGGCCACGGAAATCGACCTGGGACGGGCCGCGGCTCGAAAGCCGTTTCTACTGCAAACACCCGGAAGCGCCCAAACGATGGTTGTTGCCGATGCGGAGGGACGACTTCCGATTTTGCCCGGCCCGCCGGGATTCTACAGTCTGAGCGAAACCAACGGCCGGTTGATCCGGTTGTGCGCGGCGAATCTGCCATCGGCGGAGTCCGATTTGGCGGCCTGGACGCTTCAAGAATTTCAACAACAATTGGCGCAAGCCGCTTCGGAATCGGGGACGGGACCGGCGGCCTGGGTGAATCCGGAGCTGCGGGATCGGGAATTCTGGCGGATGATTTTGACTGCCGGTTTGGTGTTACTTTGCCTGGAAATCATATTAGCTAACCGAACTTTTGCATAATGAAACGGAGGAATACATGACAAATCCCGCACAATACACGGCTGATCGCCTGGAAACGGCCGCGCGCGCCAAGGATCGTTCCCGGCGGATCGCGTGGCTCATTCAGGTGAGCACGGCGCTGCTGTTCCTTTGGCTGGCTTTGGCGGTGGCGGATTATTGGTTGTGGCTGCCGCGGGGTTGGCGCTTCGGCGGGCTGGCCGCGCTAGGCTTCCTGCTCATCCTGTGCTTGATGCGATTTATTCAGCACCTGCGGCGCCCCTCCCGGATGAAAGACATTGCGCTCGAGTTGGAGGCGCGCAAGCCGGAGCTGGGCTGTACCCTCTCCACCGCCGCCGAATACCTGAGCGGGCAACGCCAGGCCACCCAGGAATACGAGCCCGAACTGGTCGCGGCGTTGCAGGCGCAAGCCGCGAAAAAACTGTTGCTGGTCGAGACCCCGTACCACCGTAAAATCTTGCGCGCCGCCGGCGTGCTGGCCGCGGCGTGTGGCGCGTTGCTGCTGTTCCTGCTGTTACTGCCCGCTTCGCTGACGGCGCTGCAGCGGGCCGCTTTGCCGTGGAGCGGCGCGACCTACACGCGGGTGGAGGTGAAGCCCGGCGACATCGAGATGCCCGCCGGACGCGATCTGGAGATCCGAGCGGCGTTTCACGGCCGCCCGCCACGCGATCCGCAACTGCATTGGCAATCGGCGCCGCCGGCTGGATGGCAGAGCGTCGCGCTGACCAAAACAAACCAAGCTGCTTGGGTTCATACTCTGAAGAACCCGCAAGGCACGATTCGCTACCGGGTTTCGGGCAATGATGCCGTGTCGCCGGACTATCGGATCCGCACCTACATTCCTCCGGAAATCAAGGCGGTTAAGGTTCATGTCCAGTATCCGGCCTACACGCGGCAACAGGCCGCTGACCTGTCGGCGCCGGACGTGAGCGTGGTTCGTGCCAGCCAACTGACGTTCAAGGTGGCGGCTTCCGGACCGATCGCGCAGGCACGCATGCGCTTCGCGAACCTGCCGACCGTGCCGTTGGTCAAGGGGGAAGACAACGGCTGGTTGGCGACGATTCCCGCCACGCGGACGTCATATTATTGGATCGAGTTAACCGATGCCGACGGACGGAAAGGAGGCAATCAAAAGCCATTTCATCTGGTGGTGTTGCCGGATGAACCGCCGCTGGTGGAAGTGGTTGAACCGGGACAGGACATTCGCGCCGACGCCACCAACAAAATCCCGATCCGAGTGTCGGCGACCGACGATTTTGGCGTCGCCGAAGTCAAACTGGTTTTCCACAAGCTGGGCGGGCCTGAACAATCGGTGCTCTGCCGCCTGGAGGGGGATAATCCGAAGGAGCTGATCGCGAACGCGGAAATCGATTTGGCGGCGCTGCAGCTCCAGGAGTACGAGCTGGTTGCCTATCATGCGGAGGCGAAAGACTATAACACGCTGGATGGTCCGGGCATGGGCAAGTCGCCGGTCTATTTCATCGAAGTCACCACCCGAGAAAAGGCGTTGTCGCAATGCAACGGGCAGAGCGAGAAAATCAATGTGCTCGATTTGCAGAAGCAGATGATTGCGGCCACCGGGGCGGTGAAGGCGGACGCTCCGCCCGAGCGATTGAAGGACCTTGCATCCTTGCAGCGGCAAACCAAGGAGTACGCGGTGATTTACCAGACCTATTCGCCGATTCTCCGACTGGCTCCCCCCGAGGCGCTTAAGGAAATGGCCGCGGCCGTTGCCTCCATGGATCAAGCCATTGCCCATCTGGAAGAGCCAAAGAAGCTGCCCGCCCTCGCGGCGGAGGAGTCGGCCCTGCAGCACCTTTACCAGGTGGTGCGCCTGCTGCCGGAATTGGAGAGCATGCCCTGCAATAAAAAGGGCAACTGTGTTCCAATTGTTCTCGATGCCATTGAAAAGATGAAGCAGGAACAAACCAAGAAGCGGGAGCAGGAGCTGGCCAAAGCCCTGACGCAGACCAAGCGCCTGGCCCTGGGCCAGCAGCGACTCAATGGCATCTATCAGCGTGCCCAGGGTCAGTTGGCGTCGCAGCCACCTTCCGCCACCAGCAAGGGTGGCACGCCTGGGAGTCAACCAGGACAGAAGGGAGTTCAAAAGAACGGCAATAACGGCGCCGAGCAGGATTTGAATCGAGAGGGCGGTTCCCCTCAAAAACCTGAAACGGCGGCGACGAACAGACCGGGTGCCGGGCAAAGACAGGAGGCGGATGCGGCGGACTCGCAGCCCAAGCAAGGTGGGGCCGGTATGGAAGCAGCCGGGCAGACGGAGGTGGGCGACGGCGCGGATCAACCACAGGACCAACTGAGTCAGCAGGCGGCAGCCTTGGCGGCCAAGTTAAGAGAATTGGCGGGCAAAGACCCGCGGATCAGCCATCGTTTTGCCGAAGCGATGCAGCAGGCCGCCCGGGAGATGGATCGGGCCGCCGAGTCCTGGCGCGCGAAACTCTTCCAGGCGGCCAGCTCGCACGGGGGCTATGGGCTGTCCGGGTTGTCCGAGGTGATGCAGGGTTTGCAGCAACTGCTGGATCAGCCCAAACCCAGCGACATGGCCTTCGAGGAATATCCCAAGGCCTATGAAGAGATCATTGCGGAGTATTTGAAACGATTATCCTATGCGGAATAAGGAGATAAGGATCAAGCCTTCAGGGAAACCGGATCATGATCGAGTTTTCATTTAAGCCCGCGTGGTATTGGCTCGTGGTGGGTGGTGTCATGATCGCCGGCCTGTTGTATTGGAGTTATCGCACGGCTCGCGGCGAAGCCAGCCGGGGACAGCGATGGCTCTTGCTGACCCTGCGATTGCTCGTGCTGGCGACGGGGGTCCTTTGTCTCTTGGATCCGCAGCGGATCGAGGAGGTCAGGCATTACCAGCCCGGACGGGTGGCGGTGTTGGTCGATAGTTCGCGGAGCATGGATTGGAAGGACGCCGGTGAGCGGCGATGGGATGCCGCGCAGCATTGGCTCAAGCGCGAGCTGGTGGCGCCGCCCAATTGGGCGGTTGCCTCCTTTGGATTCAGCACCAACCTGGTCGCCGTGGCTGATTGGGACACAATCACCCCGAATGGCGGCGTGACGGCCATCGCGGATGCCCTGGAATCCCTGCTGCATCTGCCAGGGCAGGAGCCGCCGGCGAGCGTGGTGTTGATTTCCGATGGGATCGATACTTCGCGGAAGAGTCCGCAAGCCATCGCCAAGCTATATGGCCAGAAGAAAATTCCCATCCACACCCTGGCCGTGGGACAGACCAACGAGTTGCCGGATATTGTTCTAGAAAATGTGCAAGTGAGGAGAGTGGTGCCCGACCAGGCAACCACGCGGGTGACCCTCACGCTACGCTCATCCGGCTTTGCGGGGCGCGCCGTGCCGGTGTGGATTCGTCAGGGGCAAAA
>JADGRT010000112.1 GCA_017880715.1 Verrucomicrobiia bacterium
CGTCCGCTCCGGCGCGGCGATCACGTCGCACCACAGCCAGTCCACCGGGCGCGGTGGCTGGAAACAGAACGCATCGCCCAGGCGAAACTCCACCTGCCGGCTTCGCATCAAGTCTTCACGCAACGGCGAACGGTCCACCGCGATGACGCGTGCCCCGCGCTTCACCGCAATGTAAGTCCAGCTTCCCGGCGAGGCGCCCAAATCCACACAAATCTCGCCGGCCTTAATGGCGCGGCCCAGGCGCAGCTCGGCTTCGAGCAGCTTGGCAAATGCGCGGCTTGGCGCCGTCTGGTCCGAGGCCACGGCCACCTCTCCCTTCGGAAATGGCGAGACCAGGTGGCGCTGCTCCGACGGCATCGGCGCCACCGCCGCCGATATGAAGCCCGCGTCGGGCGCCGTCAACAGCAGTTGGACCAGCGAATCGCTCGCTGTAAAAGGAACTGGTTCCCGGCGGAGCTGGCGCAGCAATTGGCGGCGTTTCCGCTGCAGCGACTCAACCAACGCCTCCCGAATCAGTTGGCAACGAGGCCGTCCTGCGTCGGCCTCTGGAACCGGCGCTCCCCGAGGGTCAGGGCCGGGTTGGGGGAGCATTGATCCCTCGCCTTCGCTGCGCTCACGCTGTCCGGGAGGGCGAGCGTCCCCGCGAGCCCAAACATTCCGAGGAATCAGCGCTCGCGAGGACGCTCGCCCTCCCGGGTGTGGGTTTTGAAATATCCTCTCCCCCTTCACATTTTCCACGTGGTGTGCCGCGCTCCTCATTCGGATGGCGCTATGCCAGGCCCGCGCGCCGATACGGTGAGTCGTCCGCGCACCGTAGTGGGGTTCGACGTGCAGCGACCACGGCTGGTCGTCGGGCAGAACGGCGACCACGGTCTCAAAAAGTTGACTGGCCCAGGCCCGGATGGATTCGGCGCGAACCGGAAGAGCCTGCGCCATCAACTGCCGCGCGAAAGCCAGGTGCGGCAGCCGCTGCCCCGGGACGATGCCGAAGTCGGTTTCGAGCAGCGGAGGGCGCATCAGTCGGACCGGGGCGCCGGGGAACGACTGGGCGAGTTCCGAGCGCAATTCCGCTTCGGAATCTTCGGCCCAGAGAAGCAGGTGCATGGCACGGACAAGGGTTAGCTACGAAGCTACAGGGGTTGCCTTGCTAAATCGTATGACAAAACATGGCATCGCGGAGCTTGGGTTCGAACCAGGTGCTTTTGGGCGGCATGATGCCACCCGCGTCGGCCACGGCCATCAGGTCCTCGATGCTGGTCGGGAACAGGGAAAAGGCACCGGCGTATTCGCCGCTGGCGACGAGCCGCTCCAACTCCGCCGTCCCACGTATGCCGCCCACAAAATTGACGCGCTTGCTGGTCCGCGGGTCGCTGATGCCAAAAATCGGCTCGAGGCTGTGCTTTTGGAGAAGAGTGACATCGAGCCGCTCGATGGCGTCGTCCGTTGCGGTGAAGCGGGGGTAGAACCGCAGCGCGTGCCATTTGCCGTCGAGGTAAAGACCCAGTTCATGCTTGCGAGCTGGGCTGGCGGCCGAAGGCTGGTTGCCGGCGGCCGGGGGCTGGATGATGAAGACCTCCGCGAGCTTCCCGATCAACTGTTTCGGTGAGAGGCCGTTCAGATCTTTCAACACCCGGTTATACGGGAGGATCTGCACCTGGTTGTGCGGGAAAATCACGCTCAGAAAGAAAGCGCTCTCCTCCGGAACGAGCGGATCTAAACATCCCTCCGCCTTCCGCGCCTGGTAAATGCGCGCCGCCGCCGCGCATCGGTGGTGGCCGTCGGCAATGTACAACGCCGGCAACTGGGCAAAAAGCTCAGCCAGCGACAAACCCGCCAGGTTCCGCCCGGAGGCCAACCCCGGCTGGATGCGCCAGCTTGTATGCCGGACCCCATCACTCGCGGTGAAATCAACGTCCGGCGGCTCAGCCATCTCCTTCGCGACGATCTCATCGATGGCGGAATTGGCGCGATACACAAGGAAGACCGGGCCGGTTTGCGACTCCAGCGCTTCGATGTGGCGCACGCGGTCGTCTTCCTTGTCCGGCCGCGTCAGCTCGTGCTTCTTGATCCGGCCCTTGAGGTAATCCTCGCAACTGGCGGCGGCGACCACCCCCGTCTGGCTGTGCCGGCCCATGACCTGGCGATACAAATATAAACAGGGCTGTGCGTCCTGCCGCAGCGCGCCCTCGGCGATGAGCCGCTGAAAATTCTCCTTTCCCTTGGCATAAACGTCCGGCGCGTAGGCGTCCGTGGACGGCGGCAAATCAATCTCCGGCTTGCTGACATGGAGAAAGCTTAGGGGATTGCCCGCGGCGATGTGGCGGGCCTCGTCGGACGACATGACGTCGTATGGCAGTTCGCAAATGCGCGCCGCGAGTTCCGGCTTCGGCCGCAACGCCGCAAACGGTCTAATCGTAACCATGAATGAGGGCAGGGTACCTTTCCGATCACCAATTGCCAATTGCCAATTCCCCGGCTGGGCGTGGCCGGGCGCATCTCGTCAGTACCAGCAAGACCGTGGAGGCGGGCTTCCAGCCTGCCAGTGGGGCGGCATCCTTGCCGCCCCTTGCAAGCGTACTCGACGCAAGGATGCGTCCGTCACTGGCAGGCTGGAAGCCCGCCTCCACGGTGGTACTGGCCAGATGCGCCCGGCGTAGTCAGCATCTCGTATTGGATGCCGTTTTCCGACGGTTACGTACCGCTCGCCCCAAACATGCCGCGGCATTTCAGGCCTCCGCAATGCAACCGACAACTCCGTCCGTATTCAGAGGAATGGTGCTTTCTACAACGCCTGCTAAAGTCACGCCAAGGTGCAAACTTTTTAGGTGTATGAAAGAGCCACAGGAATGTTCGGCTTGGTTAATCCGACAGTTGTTGATCTATGCTGCGCTGCTCTTGGCGGCTGGTTGCGCCACGGAAGTGCCCGTCGGGAACGACGGGGTTCGTTCAGCGAAAGTCGTCCGCCTCAAAGGCGCAGCCCGTTACAAGACAGGTAGCATGGCCTGGCAGGGGCTTAAAGCCGGCGACCTCGTTAAGCCCGGCACCATTATTGAAACCGCGGGCAAGTCCCGCGTCGATCTTGTTTTGGGGGCTGGGAGGCCTTCTTACCATCCCAACGCCGAGCAAAACATGGTTCGGGTTTGGGAGAACTCGCGCCTGGGGATCGACAAGCTCACCGTCATGGAGACCGGCGCCGATGTGGTGACGGAAACCCAACTCGATTTGCAAGCCGGCCACATCTTCGGCAAAGTCAGAAAGATGTTGGCGGCTTCCAGATACGAAGTCAAAATCCCCAATGCCGTTGCCAGCATTCGCGGCACCATTTATGACATCTACGTGGAGGGGGTGGTGAAGGTGCGGGTGGGCTCCGTTTTCCTGGAGTACACTGATCCCAATGGCAAGAATGTGAAGCAAGTCATTATGGGCTCCCAGGTGTTTGACCCCCTCACTGGCGCGCCAACCTCAATTCCGGATCTATGGAGGAACTCCCTGGTTTCAAGGAGATTCTGAGCCTCCGGGGTCGGGGTTTGCACGAGGACAGCAATTGAGCAGTCAGCGGAAAGCAACCAACGCGGTGACACAGAGACGGCAAAACCGGAGCAGCCAGCGCCCAACACAACCCCGAGGTCACCAAGACGGAAATCGGTAGCAGGAGTTTCAGGGGGCGTTCGCAGAACTCTCACCCGGTCAGCCTTCGATCGCGTCATTGCATACCGGCTTCCAGCGCAGAATCAAATCCCGTTCCTCCGTGCATCGGGCAGCCTGACCAGTGGTAGAATAATGGACATGGACATGCGTGGCGCCATTTGCAATGGCGTCATCCGCCGACACATGACCCTCAAGTCGCTGGTGCAGGTCACGAGTTTGAGCAATGTAGATGGGAATCCAACTGCCGTCCTCGGATTGTTGGGCATAAATGAAATTGCCTGGCAGCGCCTTGAAAGCCGTGTCAATAGGATGAATCTCGTATTGATACTCCTGGCCGGACTGCCCGGGCCAACGGATGAATGGGGATGGCGTGCTCTGCGGCTGTGGGTGACGACTGAATAAACGTTTTAGCAAGTTCATGTGATTGGGTTCCTGGTCGCTCTCATGGTTTAGTATGTGGAGTCTGTGGGATACCGGAAAGACAACAAATGGGGATACGAACCAGAGAAAAAGACATAAACCCCTCCTCCACAGAATCCAGCTTGAATTCCGCTTTCGTGCCCGGTGCTGGTGTTGCCCAGCCCCTTATTATTCCCGTGCCAGCTTTCATGTGGTGAATCGCAACAACAGATTCAACCAACCGCGCGCATTTGAATGGATTTGCTGATTTCTGTCAACTTTAATGTTCGGAATTCTAAGGAAAGTTGTTCACAGGTGCGGTTGAGGGGAAAGAGCCGTAGTGGTGAATTCCTTACGACCTGGACGCCTTACCACAACTCAAAGAGAGCAAGCGCGTCGGTGTGAGCAATTTGCAGGTGGGGACATTACAAAGGCGCAATCGGTCAAAACTGCGCCTTTGTACCTATGAAATGGATAAACTAACCTGTCCATCCACGCTTACTCCTTAGCCTAACGCGTGCCACGTCTTCGGGGATTTCGATGTGCGTGGCGCCAGGCTTTTCGGATTGCGCCAGTTTGAAAGCTTTGGAGAAGGCTTCGGGCAATGCCTTTCACCACCACGTTTCATTCACATGGTCTTTCCGTACCCGTCAATGCATGGCTTACCTGAGCCCCTGAGCACTAGTCAGGAAGAACGGAACGGCCACCATCCCTTTCGCGGCCATGGAACCCGCCGTGCCCGACCAGTCGCCGATTTTGCCGAGGCCGCTGAGGATGAAGATCAGGTTCAGCAGAATCCTCGCGAGCAGCGTGAATCAGGGTTCAATTCGGGAGTTCATGTTTATCCATTTCTGATCCAGTTCCTCGCAGATCATTTTGTTTTCGAGAGCAACATCACGAACACTTCGTGGTAGAGGTTCTCCATATCCTCACTCATGCCTGCCAGCGCACGCGCGCGATCGGGTTGAGACTCGTTTTCGCCGGCGACTTTTGCCAGGTGCCAGGCATAACTCAGCGCCTCGGTCTGGGTTAAAAGCAAGGTCAGCTCAAATTCTCCGCTGGTTTGACCCAATAATTCCTTCTTCTTGGTGGAAGCAATCGCTTCGCGTGTGGCTGCCTCCCCTGGTGGAAGCCGGATGTCGTCCAGATTGATCGAAGGATCGTGCCTGGCAAATTCCTCCAGCAGTTTCGCTCCGGCTGCGGAATTAGCGGCAATTTTGTTAATCAGGTTCTTGACATCGGAATGTTCCCGCTTGATGAAGCGCAGCATGCTGACATTCTTTTGCTCGTCCAGGAGTTGATGGAGCAAACTATAGCAATTATTCCGTATCGTTGGCGCAGCGCCGTCTCCTCCCGAAGACCTGGCCTTTGGCGATTGACAGCCCGTCAGAACGCAAGCGACCGATAACATCACAGTGAGCAATGGGGGGATGAGCTTCATAGTATTTTCAGCGTAGCAGCGCGTCCTGCTCGTGCGAAAATGATCGTCTCAAACTGATCATTTGAATTGAGATTTGGAACTACTCCTCGCGACCGAAGGTAGTATCCAGTGACTTCAGGTTGCGGGTGTTTTGGAGTGCCTGCGGGTCCAACCGCGAATGGCGCAAAATCCAGCGCGGGGCAACGCTCCGTTCTTCCTCCGAACGGTTCATGATCAAAGCGGCGCAAAGCGTTTGGTTTTTAAGCCACCAGACACTGAACTGCTTTTCATACAAGTTGCCCCGATACACCACCTGGTCATAGCCAGTCGCATCGCCCCAAAATTCATAAGAGAGGTCAAAAGCATCCGAGAAGAAATAAGGAACGTGGATAAACGGCTGGAGTTTTCCCATCATATTGCGCATCGCTACCCGCCCCTGCTCCACGGCGTTATCCCAGTGCTCCACTCGCATGCGGCGATGAAAAATTTGATCCGGGTAGTTGGCGATATCACCAGCCGCCCATACGCCCGGCACACTGGTCTCAAGGAATTTATTGACCTTGATACCGGCGTCCGTGTCCAGCGGTGTCCGGTGAAACAGTTCCATGGATGGGGTCACTCCAATTCCTGCCACGACAAAATCTGTGAGCACCTGATTTCCCGATGCCAATACGACCTGGCACTCATGATTCTTATGCGTCAAGACAACCACCTTGTCGCTTTTCATGAAGGTGATGCCCTGCCCGGCAAATTGGCGCTCAAAGAAAGTTGAAACCGGAGGTGTGAACAACCGTTTCCAAACGCGATCATCTGGAAAGACCATGGTCGTGCGCACTCCGTGACTTGCCAAAACGGAGGCGACCTCCATTCCAATAAAGCCTGCTCCGATCACCACGGCCCGCCTTCCTCGTTTGATCTGCTCCCGAATGGCCTGCGAATCCTTCAACTGCCGCAGATAAAAGACCTCGGACCCGCTGGCTCCCGGCACCTCTAACCGCCGAACCGTCGAACCCGTTGCAATGAGCAATTGATCAAAGCCAATGACCTTGCCGGAAGTGCTCTGGAGACGGCAGCGTCGAAAGTCCACTTTTCCCACCGGCAAGTTGCGGAAAACAGTGATGCCATGCTGGCGGTAAAAGGCGGCGTCAGAAATCTGAATGTCGCCAGCTCCTTCTTTGCCGGCTAGAAATCCCTTGGACAAAGGCGGTCGCTCATAGGGAAGCGCATTTTCGGCCGTTATGATTGCCAGCCCCCCTTTCTTGCCGCTTTGTGCGACGAACTCCTTTGCCGCGTATCCGGCAACCACGCCCCCGCCCAGAATGACGATTGGAAAGGACTTCATGGTTTTGGATTGGAATCTGCGTTGTACGGAACACTTGCCTTTGATTTTCCGTAACTGCCGGTATGGCGTTCGCAACAAAGGGCCGGATCGTACCGAAAACCGCTATTTCTTAATGGCAATGATGCGCTTCAAATGCTTGTCCACAACCGGAATGGATTCATCCACGAAACTTTTGACATCCGTGTCTTTCGTTTCGGCGGATTCGGCTTTGAATTCCTGGGCATCCTTTTTGTGGTCTTTTATCATGGCGGCGATATAGGCATCGTCGAATTCCGAACCCGTCAGGGCCGCCATTTTATCCACCATCCTCTGATGTATTGCATCCAGACTGTCGGGTAAAGTCACACCCTTTTGCGCCGCCAACGCTTTCAGGTCAGCATTGATGATCGTGTGGTCCTTCACCATCATCTGACCGAACGCCTTAACATCGTCGCGCGTCCCTTTCCGGGCGGCCAGTTCGCCCAGTTTCACCTCCGTTATGCCACCTTGGGCAGCCGCGAGGATGAAATCTGTGTCCGCCACGGAGAGCTTTGTTTCGGCCTTGGCGCAGGGAACCGCGAGAAGGAGTCCTACCGCCATCAGGGCCATGCCCAGTCTGGCTGCGGCTGAGCTGGCGAGGGGTTTGGGAAAATGCGCATTGTCTTGTTCCATCGCGTGCTTTGATTTTGTATTGGTATTCATAAGGGATTGCTTGACTAATGTTGATTTGCTTTTGGTTTTGACTTGGAATCGGAGTTGGTCACAACACTAAGAGTTTGGAAATGAACTCGTAGCATTGCCGGGCCGGGATGAAATCTGGTTCTTTAATACGTATCGGGTTGGTTGTTGTTTGCGGTCATTTCGCAGGGAGAAGGCTTTGGCCACTGCCACTGTTCGCCGCTTCGCTCATAATTTTAACGAGCGTGTCCTCCACCTCCTGCGCCACCCCTTCCAACTGGGGCGTATGGAACATCGCCAGCAGAATGGTTGGCTTCAAAGTAGCCAGAATGGTTTTGCTGCCCTCCTCGTAGATGGAAATCCGGCAGGGCAGTGCGGTGGAGACGCTCATGTTTTGGTCGAGAACTTTCTTCGCCTGTTGTGGCTGACAGACCTCGAAGATCAGACATTCGCGGGCGAACTCCACGCCCTTCTTCGCCATGGTCTCTTTGAGGTTGTGAACCTGCATGACACCAAAGTGATTGGCCTGAACGGCGGCGTGCAGGGCAGCCGCAGCTTCACTCACGGTCTTGTCGGTGGACAATTTGACCAGCATAGGTTCCTTTCATGTT
>JADGRT010000113.1 GCA_017880715.1 Verrucomicrobiia bacterium
CCAGCCAGTCGTTCCTTCCACACTTGGTAGAGGAGCACGGTGGCTTGGACATCGCGCAGGCAGTATTCGGCGATTTCACGGTAACGCGCGGCTTTCATCAGGTCGTTGACATCCAGGCCCGTGATGCCGTGGCTCTTGGGCGATTCGATGCCGAACGCCTTGCAGTAGAAATCCAGGTTGAAACGCCGGGCCGCGCCTTCGCGGCCGCTGACCCCGTAAAAGGTCAACTGCTCGGCCAGGTCGCAATGCGGCTCGATCTGAAAGCGATACCCGAGCCAGTCCTTGCGGCTGATGTTCACTTTGAGCAGGGCTGAACGCAGGTAGAGAAACGGCACGTCAAAGCCGCGGCCGTTGAAGGTGACGATGGTTTCGTAGTGGCGAGCCACGTCCCAGAAGGCCGTCAGCAACTCGGTTTCGTCCACGCACGGCACGAACTCGACCGGGTTGCTTTCATCGGCATCCTCTTCGAAATCCTCGGCGATGAACAGGACCTGGCCGCGCGAGGTGTCGGCGTTCAACATGGCAATACAGACCGCCTGGGCCGTGAAGGGCCAGAGGTTGCATTGCTGCTGGATTTCAGCACGGCGGGCCGCGCGGGCCGCTTCCTCGGGCAGTTTATCGGCGTCGCGAAACAGGTAGGCCTGCTGAGCGTCATCGAAGGACGCCAACGGGATGGCCGAGGTTTCAATGTCAAAAACCAATTTTGCCATGGCGAGATCGATTCACGGGTTGACGCGGCGGTTAGTTGAGCGGCCAACGCTCCCGTTGCCGCCGCGCAAACCGGCAACTGTGCGTGTAACCCGCACGGCGGGCAAGTTCGACCGCTTCGGCGAAGTTCAGGCCGACCTCCGCCGGCGTATGGGCATCGGAACCGAAGGTGATGGAGATGCCCTTCCGCGCCGCCAGTTGGAGCACGGTCAGGCTGGGATAAATTTCGCGGCATTCTTTGCGCAGGCCGGCCGTGTTCAACTCGATCGCCACGTTGTGCCGCAGGGCGGCATCCAAAAAGCGTTCGTAGAGCGGCTGGCAGTCGCGGTGCGGGTAATAACCGAATTTCTTGGGCAGATCGGCATGGCCGAGGAGGTCGAACAGTCCGGAATCGGCGGCCCGGGCCAGCCAGTCGAAATAAGCTGACCACACCTCCCACGGATCGTGCTTTTTCCACTCGTCGATCTTGGCCGGATTATCCAAGTCCCACCCGCCATCGACATAGTGCACCGAGCCGATCAGGTAATCCCACGGATGACGGGCGGACAACTCGCGAATCCACGCCTCCTGCCCCGGCAGGTAATCCAACTCGAGGCCGAGTTTGATGGTCAGTTGCGGGAAGTCCCGCTGGGCTTTCCGCACCATGTCCACGTAAACATCCAATTGATCCAGCCGCATGCGCCAGTTGTCGAAATCGTCCTGCCGCATGGGGGCGTGGTCGGAAAACCCGATTTCGGCCAAACCGATCCGGATGGCCTGGGCCGCGTACTCGCCCGGTTCGCCGGAGGCATGGCGGCATAGCGGGGTATGCATGTGATAATCGGGCGGCAGCGACATGGCGCGAAGATAGATGGAAAAACGGAAAAGGCGATGCCTATTTTTTGGATTCGAATCGACGCGCGGGCGGCAACGCGTTAGGAAAAGGGCATGAATTCGGCAATTATCGTGGCCGCCGGACGCGGCACGCGCATGGGACCCAACGGGGACAAGCTGTTTCTCGAAGTTTCCGGTCGGCCACTGGTCGCCCACACCTGGCAGCGCTTCAACGAGGCCGACAGCATCCATGACCTGGTGTTGGTGGTCCGGGAAGGGATGCAGCCGGCGTTCGAGGAGTTGGCCCGGCGGTTTCATTTCAAAAAACCCTTTCGGCTGGTCAACGGCGGAGCGGAACGGCAGGACTCGGTGTGGCAGGGATTGCTGGCGTTGTCACCCGGCTGCGAATGGGTGGCTATTCAAGATGCCGCCCGTCCCTGCACCCCGGAAGCGCTGATCGAGGCCACGCTCCAGGCGGCCCGCGAGGTGGGGGCGGCGGTGGCGGCGCAACCGGTGACCGATACCATCAAGGAATCCGACGGCGCCGGCCTGATCGCGCGGAACATCGAACGCTCGCGTTTGTGGGCGGTGCAGACGCCGCAAACGTTTCGGGTCGAGGTGATCCGGCGCGCGTTGAGCCGGGTGCGGGAACTGGGTTTGCGCCTCACCGATGACACGGCGGCGTGCGAATTGATTGGACAACCGGTGAAACTGGTGGAGAGCCGTACGCCCAATCCGAAAGCGACCGCTCCGGGCGACATTCCCTACCTGGAGCTGCTGCTAAGCGGAGCGAGCGGTTAGCAGCCCGTTAATACAGCAGGTACTTCTGCCGACGTTTGAGAAAAGCCTCTTCACCCGGCTTCCAGGAGGCCACAATGGAGGTGGCGGACTTTCCCGCAGCCAGCGCCCGGCGAGTGGCATCCGTGCCGCACACCTTGTCGAACAGGTCAAAACTCTTGCCTGCCTTCACCGCCTCAGCACAGAGATCGCGTCCCGTAAGTCGTTGGGTCGCCTCCAGCAGATAAAAATTGATTGCCGCCAGTGGCGCGTGCGCTGGATCGTTGAATCGGATGCGCACCCCCTTCTGCTGGTTGCCATTGTAAGCGATGGAAAACGGTTCAAACTTGACCCCTTTCAAGCCGTACCGATTGAGTTGCTGGCTGAATCTTGAAGCATCCAGCCAGGGCGCCGTCACACATTCGAAAGGCATCTTGAAGCCCAGCCCGATATTCACTCCGCCCACCGAACCCAACAGCCCCGTGGACACATAATGCAACGGCGAATCCCCGCGCGGAATATGGGGCGACGTCGGAATCCACCTCAACCCGGTATCCCGCCAGGCCATGTCCCGGCGCCACCCCTGCATGCGAACGACGGTTAGCCGGCACGGCTTGGCGATCCAGCGCTCCCCCTTAATAAGCCGGGCCAACTCGCCGCAGGTCAGGCCATACACATAAGGAATTTCCCATTGGCCGACGAAAGACCGAAAACGCGGATCCAAAACCGGCCCCTCAACTCGCTCGCCCCCCAGCGGATTGGGCCGGTCCAGCACGACGAACTCGATGCCCGCATCCGCGCAAGCTTCCATGGCCAATCCCAGGGTGCTGATGAAGGTGTAGGACCGGCAGCCCGTATCCTGAATATCGTAAACCAAGGCATCCAATCCTTTGAGCATGGACGCCGTGGGCTTGCGCACCCGCCCGGGCCCGTAAAGCGAATAGACCGGCAAACCGATCCGGTTATCCACATGACTCCTGATCTCCTGCCCCGCCGGCACGTTGCCGTAAAGACCGTGCTCCGCGCTGAATAGGGCCACCAGTCGAACGCCGCGAGCCTTGCGCAAAATCTCCAACGTCGGCTGCAATCGCCGATTGACCCCGGACGGATTCGTAATCAACCCAATGCGTTTGCCGGCCAGGATGGAAAACCCGCTGTCGGCCAAAACATCCGTGCCCAGACGCACCGCGCCCTGCAAGCCCCAAGGCAGCAGCAATCCCACCACCACCAGCCAGCGAACAACGGAAATCATGGAAACAGGTTACTCCTCCTTCTCACCCGGAACACCAAAAACAGCTCTTCTCCCAATCGCCGGTGCGATTTCAATTCCAACTGAACCGCCTCGGACAATCGCTCGCCTCCAATCCCGTCAGCAATGGTCGGCGCCGCCCGCCCTCCAAAAACCCAAGGGCATACGGTTAAATGCAACTCATCGACCAGCCCGGCGCGAAACAAGGTGTCGTTCAATTCACCGCCTCCTTCGCACAATAACCGCTTCACCCCCCACTGTTCTTTTAAGCGGCCCAGCGCCGTCGAAAAATCAATCGCCTCCTTTCCGCACACCATCACCTCATCCGCCAGGGACTTGAGCTGCTGCAATTTCGCGGCGGAAACTTGGTCCGTCGTGAGAATAATGATGGGCGAAAAACGATGCCGAAAAACCGTGGCGTCGGCGTTGATCGATCCGCGGCCACTCACCAGGACTCGCAAGTTATACTCGGCCAATCCCCGCCGCAGACGAAGCCGTCGATAGCGCGCCGGCCCCGGTCCCAGATTAACGTCCCCCGCCTCCACCGTGCGGGCTCCCACCATGACGGCATCGGCCTGCGCCCGCAATTCCAGCAGATGCTCCCGATCCCGACGGCTGCCAAACGACGACACTTCCCGATGAGCCGTGGCAATCTTGCCATCCGCCGTCATCGCCATGTTAATGAACACAAACGGTCGATTCATGGTTTGAAACAAAACCGGGCAGGCTCGACGCCTGCCCGGTCTTGCGTTGGCTTAAAACACGGTTACTTCTGCTGATTGGCCGGACCGAAAGGGATGACCTTCGATTCCAGACCTGCTTTGGCGGCCAGGAAATAAACCACTGCCCCGACGACCATGGCCCATACCGGCGCCAGCGGCAGCGGCAAACCCAGGTTTGGCATGATACCGACCACAAACCCAAAGGCCCAAGCCAGCCAACCGGCCGGACTGAAGCCCGCCCGCGGTCCAGCCCATCTGCGGCCGCTCAAGATGTAATCAACCGCCATGGCCCCGCAGATGGGACCAAAAGAGGCGCCGATGATGTTAAACACCGGGATCAAACCGCCCGCTTGTTTGGAGATCGCCAGTAGAATAGCCACCGCCGTGCCGATACCTACGGAAACAAAAGGATTCACTTTCGCCAAGGTGGTCTTGAAGCTGTTCGCGGCAATAAGCGAGGAAAAACAGGCGGCTGGAAAAGCCGCCACGGCCAGGAGGATGCCGACGATTTTGCCCGCTTGCACGCCCAGGATGACCGGGATTAAAGAGAAAGCGTCCATGGTCACCTTGCCTTCTTTGCCGGCTGCTTCCGCGATCGCCGGGTTGCCATAAGCGCCAGCCACGATCAGCATCGCCAGACCCGCGGTGAAAACAATGGCGACGACAATGCCGATGAAACCACCCATATGAACATCCCGTTCATCGCGGCTGTTGGTGCCAAAGTCCGTGCCCGCGGCGCCGGCCGTGGCAAAAAAGCCGACGACGTAGGTAACAATGAAAGCAAATAGCGCGAACGCCGAGAAGGCCGCCGGCGCACTCGGCGCGGTGCTTTGATGCAGCTTCACGAATTCATCGGCGTTAAAACTGCGCAGCCCGCCGGCCGTCAAGAAGAACAGGACCAACAATGTCAACAGGGGGATCAGGGGCAAATAGGTTGCCACTTTGGCAACGTATTGAATTCCCTTCAGGCCCATGAAAGCAGCCAGGACACCCCAGACCACCATCGTGATGACCGCATTAAAGGGAACCGCTTTGCCTTCGAGCGAGTCAGGCGCAATGCCGTTTAGCGCCAAAGACGAAAAATAGATATTGACCCCGAGCCAGCCAAACTGCAGGACACCCATCAGGAAGCCGGGCAAGATGAATCCACCCTTGGCCCCAAATGTCGAGGTCCCAACGATATACAGAGGCAAGCCGGTTTTCTGGCCCAGCAAGCCCAGCACGACGTAATAAAATCCGTAGCACAGCAGCGCCGCAAAAGCGAGACTCAGGACGGCTGCCCATACGCCATGGGAAAGGACCCCGCCCGCATTGGGGGCGCCGGTTGCGCCCATCCAAAACACAAACCACAGGAAGATACCTGCATACGTTGGCGCGGTGTTTTTATACCACGGAGCCCGGTTCTGAGCCGGATTGGGTGTCGCGTTGCTGATGTACGACGGCAATTGATTTTGAGGTTGTTGGTTCATGGGTCGTTGTTATCACCAGTTTTTCTCGAAACGGCAAGCCCAAAATACGCCCTCCTATACGCCGCGCAAAAAAGCCACGTTCAGCGTGCCCAGCAACTTGCCAACCGTCACCGGCTTGTAGAGCACCACCGGCTTGTTCTTAAGCAGGAATTCCTTGAACTGAGGATGCCCTTCATGCCCCGTGACGAAAATGAATCGCTGGCACAGGAAAGGCTTAATTTTCTGCACGGCCAGGTAAAACATGTCGCCGGCCATCGTCGGCATCATCCAGTCGCAAACGATGGCGTCCAACTCCTGGTTTATGATCAACTTCAGCGCGTTCACCCCGTTGGTGGCGGTGCTGACCTGCAGGTTGTGAGATTGAAGCAGCTCCTGATAGGTGGCCAGGATCATTTCGTCGTCATCCACCAACAGCACATGTTTGGCGCGGTCGTTACCCCACTGGGTCCGGGGCGTTGGCATAACTCCGCCGATTCCTCAGGCTGGTTTCGCCCCTGCCTCGGGCTTCTTCCAGGTCCGCCGCTCCGGCTTCTGCACCAAACCCTTCTTGATCGCCTTGGCGGTGACGCGAATGAACCGCACCTGGCCATTCACCACTGCCTTAACGCGTTTTAAGTTCGGCATGAAACGGCGTTTGGTAATGGCCGTCACGTGCGTGCCAATGCCACCCCTCTTCTTGGCTTTACCACTACGCCAGATAATGCTGCCCTTAATCGGGCCGGTCCCAGTCAATTCACAAATTCGAGCCATAAAGTTCCTTCAACAAAGGGTTAAGAAAGTACCAGCCCGCCACCGCGATTCAAGCACTAATTCAGGAGTTTTTTTGCGCTTTGGGTTTCCTTGACGAAGTCCATCGCTCGCGTAACAGTAAAGACATGCCGCCACCATGGATAACCTGACTGAAATCACGATCCTGATCATCGAAGATGACGATTTCCAATACGAAATCTACGAAGATGCCCTTTCCGAATATCGCCTGATAAGAACCACCAACGGCACCGCCGCCCTGGCGATGATCAAAAAACACCCCCCTAACCTCATCCTCCTCGACCACATCCTCGCCGATGGCGAACTGGGCTTGGACTACCTGCCCGAGTTCAAGGAAGTGCTGCCCCATGTCCCGATCGTCATCATCTCGGGCGCCTTGGAGGTGCAACAGCAGATTTACGCCCTCCAAGGCCCGCGCCGCGCCCATTATTGCATCAACAAACCGGTGGACGTGAATGAATTGCGGAAAACCGTCCAGACCGCGCTCAAGGAATGCGGGGAGTCCGAAGTGGTCAGACAATTCGAAGCCTTGGAACGTTCCCGGCGTGTCGATGCAGAAACCCTGTTCAGCCGCTCCACCGACCGTCTGATGCGTCAAAACATACTGCTGCCCTTGATCAAAGAAGCCAAGGAACGCCCCAATATCTCCGCCTTGGCCCGGCGCTTCCGCGTCGCCAGACGAACCATCCTCCGTGACATCGAAGAACTCATCCGCCGCAACCAACTCCCCCCAGAATCCCTCCCCAAATGGAGCCCCGAAACCGACGAAACTGAACCGTGAACCGTGAAACACATGCTCCGCTTACTTTTCATCCACGCTCATTACGACGACTTCGAATTTGCTGCCGCCGGCACGTTCATGATCTGGAAACAAAAACTCGGCGATGCCCTTGAAATTAAAGTGATTGTTTGTACCGATGGCAAAGCCGGGCATCATTTCCGAACCCGCGAAGAAACCGGGCAAATCCGGCTTCAGGAACAACTCGCCTCCGCGAAGATCGGGGATTACCAATTCGAGAACCTCCGATTACCCAACGGTCAAATCCCTCGCGAAACCCGGCTGGACCAAACGCCAGATCTCCTGCCAGCCTTGTGGAAAGCCATCCGCGATTTCCAACCCGACTACCTGTTTTGTCCCCCGCTCCCAACCGATACACTGGCCGGTGTTCACCTCGACCATGTCGCCATAGCCGAAGCCGTGCGCAAAGTGGCCTACCTGATAAACGTCCCCCATGCCTTTACACCGGAATATCCTGCTGACGAGACCAAATCCACGTTTTTAAGGACACCCGTTATCGTGAACGTCTCCGATTCTTACATGAAAGGAGCGAATGCATTCGATTTGGCGATCGATGTCGAAAAAGCATTTGAGACTGTCTGTGAGATGTCTTATTGTCACCAGTCGCAAATCACGGAGTGGCTGCCCTGGGTGGGCCGGCATGCGATGGACGCTCCGGGCTCACTAATAGAATGGTCTCAAACGTTGCGGAAGCGTTATCAAAACCGCAATCACGAATTAGGCATTTCATCGAAAAACGCCATGGAAT
>JADGRT010000114.1 GCA_017880715.1 Verrucomicrobiia bacterium
TCCGCATCGCACGCGTGCCATCGCGGCGCTCTGCGAGGAACTCAACCTGACAAAAATCCTCTTTCCAGGTTCGCGCTTGCGCTTGCGCTACGCGATTCGAGGGGCATCCTGAGGCAAAAAGCGGACATTTCCGGTGACGCTATGTCAGGAGCTGTGGATTCAACATAGGTTTTTTTCCGCTCCGTCCCGCCGACCCCGTGAACGGTTACGTTCAGCGAATTAGTGCCGAGGTTTTGGATTGGAGCCAGGAGATGTCCGGACTGAGAGAATTTAGTGATATCCGATTGACATTGCCATTGACCACTTTCGTGCGCGGATCGAGCCATCGATGCGTCTCCACATGTCCGTCGGCAAAAGAGATTCCCGCCGCCATCCCGTGCCACATCGCCGGCCAGTCGATAATTTGTTGAGGCCGGGTTCGCATCGACATGGCGAAAACCCCTTCATTAATACTGTATTCATCTTCGGCGATCAGCAGAAACAGGTTCTCGGGGCGCGGTCACGTTAATTCGCTCGTTTTCCCATAAGTTCGGTAAGGCCCAGTGTCATGGTTATTGACACCGTAATTGTCGGCCAGTCACGGTCCATCCACTGCCGCTTTCGAAGCCGACTTTGTGCCTACCGCCCCATTCATTGAAATGCTGCGAACCCGTGGGATGAGATTGGCGCCCTCCCTTGCCACACTGGAGTCTGCCGGGCAGCGATACAGGGAAGCTGACCGCCTCGCGTAAGGCGCCATCACCGCATATCTGGCATCGGTGAGATTGATTTGGTTGGTGTTGTTAGAATTGTTGGCATTCATGCTCAATGCCCCGCGAATCCAGCCCCGCGCAGTGCCAACATCCTCGTTGGGTGGGAACCATCCGGCATTGTCCAAGAGTTGGAAGGGGTTCACCGCACGAGAGGCGAACAAGGAGCTGGCGCGAACCGGGGAACCCTTCTGGGCACGGGAGTATTACGACCAGCTGGTGCGCGACGACGAAGAACGCGCCCGGCTGGCGAATTACATTCACGACAACCCCGTGAAGGCGGGCCTGTGCGAGCGATGGGATGACTGGCCTTGGAGCAGCGCGCATCCGCGGTGGCGGTAACGCCGACTTTCCAGTCGGCGGGTCTGCTCACGCGCCGGTTGGAAAACCGGCGGTACGTACCGCCGACTTGCCAGTCGGCGAGTTTACCCAAACGCCGGTTGGAAAACCGGCGTTACTCTGCCGTGATGGCTATGACGAACGGACGCACGTTTGCTTTGCCGAGGACAAAGTCCAGATCGCGGACTTCGACGTCGGGCGCAGGGTTGGTCCACGTGGCTTTGAACAGACGAACACTCTCCGCACCTGATTTGGTCGGAATCGGCGGATGCCCCTCCCAGACAATCGCCGCTTGGCTCGCCTCTTTGGGCGCCTTCGCCGACCACCACCAGTCGCGCACCTGCTCGCCGTAAATGACCGGCCATTGTTCGGTCTGTTGCCGTTGCCAAAGCCAGGCCGCGCCGATCAGCAGGGTTGCGACGATGGCTGCGGCAACCCACCTGCCTGGCGCGTCGAAACTGCTGCTCGAACCGGTGGCGGCGTTTGACCGATCCACCGCTGTGCAGGATCGCGAGGTCGGCGTGCATTTCCTCGGCGGAGGCGTAGCGGGTCTTGCGATCAGGCATGCAGGCGCGCAACAACACGGCGTTCAGCTCCATCAAGACGACCGACTCCTGGTCCGTGCCGATCTGCGTGAATGGTTCGGGGAATTCGTTGCGGTCCTTTCCCATCGCGGCTTCGTAGAGCACCTTGCCCAGCGCATAGAGCCTTGAGGAAGTAATTGCACAATTCTCGGAGGGCTGAGTTAAACGAGGCCCTGATATTGCTGGGAAAAGTGAAGTGGGGCTGCCCGTCATTTTTCCATTTTTTACGGGACTCCGAGCGAGATCTTAGCGAACCAGCAAAACGCGATAAAATCGCTCGTTTTCGCCGCTGGCGGTGGCGTCGGTGACTTCGCTAACACCGCTCGACGACGGTGCGACCTGGCGCAAGGTCAGCCATACGCCCGTGGTCAAGGAATCACGATACTGAATTTCGTAGGTCTTGCCCGCCATGCCGTTGAAGCGAATTTTAAATCCATCCCCCGCGCTTTGCTCGAACACCACCCGCAGATTGCTTTGGGGATCGCGCGGATCGGTTCCCGCCAGGTATTCCTGCAGATTCGTCATACCATCGCCATCCGGGTCCGCGGTGGGCGCGGCGTTGGGATCGGTGATCGAACCAAAGTACTGAATCTGCCAGGCGTCGGGCAAACCATCGCCGTTGGCATCAGCGGGGGCGCTGGTGTTTGTCTGGCCGGGTGTCGGAGCGGCGGTGAACCAATTGGGCGGGTCATTGCCATAGGCGGTCAGCGTCTGGCGTTGCAGCGAAAATCCCGTGCCATCGGCGCCGGACGGCCAAGGCGCCTGGCTCGAGTAATGAATCTCCTCGACCAGAACATACGGGACAAATCCGGCGTCGGGATGAGGCGCGACTGGCGGCGGATCGGATTTGTAGAGGGCGATTTTATCGCCGGAATGAGTCAGGTGGCCGCGGTAGGGGCCATAAACGGAGACGTTCGTACTGAGCGGGTAACGGTCGCGGAATACCTTCAATGCGATCGGATCGGCGGGATCAAAATTGACCATCAGCAACCGGCCTCCGGCGGGCAGGGAGACATTTTGCGGGAACCCAAAGTTTACTCCGCCCTGGATCATCCAGGTGTTGGTGGGTGCCGAAGCATCGAAAAAGTTCACGGCCACCGCCGCGATGTTTTGCAGCTCGATAAACTCCTCCCGGGTGTTGTCCTCGCCGTCGGCGAACGGCGGCGGATAAAACATGATTTCACTGAGGACTACCGGCCCGGTTAGGGGCGAGGCATTGGGAGCCCCGGCGCCATTCCGGAATTGTTCGACATTCTGGGGATTGTCAACCCCGAACGAAGTGGCACTCAGGGGAACGAAGTCCACCTCGCCGACGCTGTTGGTATAGCGGCCAAAGGAGACGCCGTGGGCGGCGGCCCCAAAGGACGCCACCGCGCGGTACCCGGTCAGGCTGCCATCGGGAAGGGCTTCGGCAAGGCAGACGGAATCCCCATGGGCGGAGTTGAAGGTGAAGGGAGTGCCCGCGCCGTTGGTGGGATTAAACTGATATTCGTAGAAGACCCTAAAGCCATGGGCGGGAAGGGTGGTGCCGCTGGCGATCTGATATTTCTTCAGGTCAGCCTCGGAGTTGCTGAGGAACCACCCGCCAATATCCACCGGGTTGGCGCTTGAATTATAGAACTCGACGGCAGCCTCGAACGGAGGATCCGTATGCGTGAGGACTTCATTGACCACCCCATCGGACAGCGGCAGGTAATTGCTCATGGCGGGGGTTGCGGTGGAGCTGAAACTGACGATATTCGTCGATCCATCGGGGAGCCGCCCCTGAGAGACACCGGTGAGTTGGGGGCCAAACGAGACCGCCGTGATCAAGGTTCCAGCGGAAGAAAAGATGCCAATGGTTTCGCCTGACTTTTTCAGGTTGAAGTTGACATGGCCGGCGCCGATGTTTGGATTGCTGTCGGCGAGGAACTGGAGGAAACCATGGGCGCCGGTGCCGATAAACGACAGTGGTGGGACCGGCGAAAGGGTCTGCTGGGTCAGGCTATCGGTGAAGAACAAGCCCCCCAGGGCAACCGGCTGGGCGCCGCTGTTATACAGCTCGAACCAGTCGCTCCCACTCGCCGGATCGGCCATCCATTCATTGACGCTCAGGCTGGCCGCGGTTCCAAGCCCGGCGGCGCTGTTCATCGCGGCGGGTGTGGGCACGTTGAGCGCCCAGGTGCCGGTGCCATCGGGAATGCGACCGATCGAGAAATCAGCCGTCTGAAGACCAAAGGAAATGGCATCGATCAAGCCGCCTCCATTCGTTGGGCTGTTGAATAGGTACACGGAATTCCCCATCGCTGACAAGTGGAAGCCGGTGTTGTCAGCCGCGGGCGGTTGGTTGTTGTCGCAGTATAAGATCAGGTACCCGTTCGCGGGAACGAGCGTATCCGGCGCAAAGACGAATTTGCGCGGATCGTTGGGATCATCGCTGAGGCTTAAGTTCGCCAGATTGATCTCATGGGTCGAGGTGTTGAACAGCTCGATCCAGTCGGGTGTGGTTCCCAGGGCGTTCGTGAGAGACTCATTATTGGCAAGAATCTCGTTGAGCACCACCGGCACCCCCGTGGTGGAGGTGGTGATAATGTTGGTGGTGGACTGCACCGCGGCCAACTGCATGCCAAACACGTCATCGGAACTGGTCGCGTTGACCTGATGCACTTCCACGGCGATGACGTTGTCGCCCACGACCGGCTGGTTGGTAAGAATGAGTATTTCCGGGGTGCCCTCGCTGGGCTGGGTGGCCGCCAGCGTCGAGTAGGTGACGGTATCGCCCATTCTTAATGATCCCGAGCGATTGCCATTCAGATAATACACGGCCCCATCGTCCACATAATTGGTCGAGACCAGTAAAATGCTACTTAGACTTCCGTTCCATTGGAAATGGGTGCGATAGTAAACGGTAATATGGCCATTGGCTTGGTTTGGAGCGGGGACGGTGGTCTGGAATGGATACGGATACACCGCTGGAGTTGTCTCATAGCCAAAAAGCCCCGCGCCGCTTGACCAGGAGGAATCATCGAATGCCGTCTGAGACCAGGTGGTGCCGCGGTCAGTGCCCGAGTTGTCGAACCGCCAGGTATTGGTGATATCGAGAAGCTTGACGACTTTCGAGGTGATATTGGTGATCGCAGTTGTGCCGCCATTGGCCGCGGGATTGGGACCACCGGCGGTGGGCTGCGGGAAACTGACAATGACATCACTGCCGCTTGGGCTGCGGCCCTGAGAAACATCCGTGACCTGCGGGCCATAAGTGATGATATCGATCGGATTCAGCGAGGCATCCGAGAGCAGAATGATCCCGACATTCGGATTGAGCTTGAAGTTCAGGTGGTTTGCCCCCTGCGCGGCATCGCCATCGGCCACCAGGGAGAGATAACCGCCGGCGGCAATAAAGCTGAACGGGGCCAGCGGATTCAGGTTCGGAGCGCCCTCGGCATTGGACAGGTAACAGCCATCGAGCGCGACCGGATTGGCACCGGGATTATACAGCTCAACAAAATCATTATTGGCCAGGAATATCTCATCGGCAAGCCATTCGTTGATCTTCAGATGATGTGGATCATCCAGCGCCACCGCAAGGTTGTTGGTTCCGAAGGTGGGATGGCACAATACCCAGGTGCCATCCGCGGCGCGGCCCAGCGAGAGGTCCGCCAATTGCAGGCCAAAAGTGATCGAGTCAAGCAGACCGCCGCCGCGGCTGGTCGCGTCATGGAGGAACAGGCTGTCGCCCGTCTGTTTCAAAGCGAAACCCAGGTGCAACCCCGAGGTGGCGAAGTCGCTGTCGGCATAGAGAACCAGATAGGCACCCGGGGCCAGCGTGATCCCGGCCGGGAAGATGTAGGTGTAGGGCTGGTCCACCTTCCCGCTTAAGCCCATCCCCGATAAATCAACGGCGGTGGCGCCGTAATTATAGAGTTCGACCAGGTCGGGGGTGGTTCCCGCGTGGGTCAACGCGGTGGAGTTTTTGGTCAGGATTTCATTGATCCGGACGGTGGGCGCCGCCGGCGGCGTATAGGAACTATCGACAACCCACGTGCGTGCTGAGGTAATGACCGCCGCTTCGCCGAAAGCCGGATCATTCTGGTACCAGCCGGAATCGCGTTTGCCGATTACATCAACGGAATGCGGTCCGTCAGCGAGATCGGCCAGGGTGATAGGCGTGGCGATGGGTGTCTCAGCACTCCAGGCGCCGTTATCGAGCCGCCACTGGTAGGCGACGTATCCGGACCCTTGCGGCCAGCCCGCCGTGGGGATGCCGTTACCGGTCCGGTTGACGCCAACCCGGAGTGTGGCGGTGTTGAGATTGTTGGTCCCTACGGGTTCGCCCGAGATCGAGGCGCCAAGCGCAATCACCCCGCCCAGGTCGCAGCCATTAGGACCGGTTCCGCGCCCCGGCGAGCCGGGCAGGAGGCTGAACCAATCGCGCATGATTTGGGCGTCCTGCCAATTGGTGAAATACGTCTCTGAAAGCTTGGGAATGTATTTTAACATGGGGGCAATGACTTGATTGTTCGTGCCGGGACCGGTCCAGGCGAACGGCAGGATGTTATTATTGAAGGTGACGGTCACTTGCGCGGGATCGTAATTGCGCACCAGTTGCTCGGCATCCAAGATGATATTGCCCTCGAGGTAGTAGCCCTTTCCGATTGCGGTGATCGAGGGAGTGGTATCGCGCACGTTGACCACGCCCGAGGCGAAATCCTCTCCGCCGGTCTTCGTTGTGTGAATGATCGTGTTGTTGATGAAGGTAAAGAAGTTTCCCTCCTT
Source organism: Verrucomicrobiia bacterium (assembly GCA_017880715.1). GTDB lineage: Bacteria > Verrucomicrobiota > Verrucomicrobiia > Limisphaerales > UBA1319 > JADGRT01. Next base: position 6,428 of record JADGRT010000114.1, read on the forward strand.
GGCGGTGGCGGCATTGTCGCAGTCAAAAAACAGGTTGCCTAGGAGGGTGATCTCCGACGTGCGCACTCCCGCGGTACCGCCAAAATTGTAATTGCCGCCAGAGATGGCGCTCGAGCTGTCTGGCGAGTTGTTCCGATGATTATGCAGGAAGATGTTGCCTTCGATCCAGGCGTCAGTGCCGTCCAAGTCCAGGATATCATCACTGCCGCCGGTAAAAACATTGTTGTAGTACTGAATGATGGGCTGGCCTAGGTCGCGATTGCCGCCGGTGAAATCCATGATGTCGTTATACCCGGTGGTCGAGCCGAAGAAACACTCGCGCACGATGCCGCGTCCGCCGGACTTGATGCCGCCGGTGCCATGGAGCAACTCAAACGCAGCCGTGGTGGTCGGAAAGACACAATGGCTGATCAGGAACGAGCTGTCATCGAGGGAAACATATTGGTGGGTGGTAGTGCCAAAAGTGGCGTGATCGAGGTAAAGGGTGCCGGCGGCGACTTCGATGCAGGTGCTGCCATTGCCCTCGAAGTGGACATAGGCCAGGCGGGTTTCGGGTGATCCAACCGCGCCATTGATCGTGAGGCCACCCCAGCTCACTCCGGAGCCAGGAGTGACGGTAAAGCGAATGGGCGCGGTGGCGGTGCCTTCGGCAACCAGGCGGCCGCCGTTAGCTATGACAATGCTGACACCAGAGCCAAGATAGACGGTAGTGCCCGGCTGGATAGTGAGCGTGACGCCACTGTTCACCGTGAGGCTCGAGGTGATGTTATAGGGCCCGCCCGCGGCGGTCCACGTCGTGTCGGCGGCCATCGCGCCGCCCGCGATTTGAACGGAGCCGTCGTCGTACCAGATGTCCGCATAGGTCCGGGCGCGCTCGGTGCCATCCGCATCGACAGATTGGACCAGGAGGCGGTTAATGCCCGGAGTTAACGGCACGTTGCTGGCGGACCAGGTTCCCTGCCAAGCCACCCATGAAGCGGCGGTTCCATTGACCATAACGCTCCGGGTATCGATCGCATTGGCACCGCCCGTGAGGGAAACACTCGCGGTGGTTGTCCGGGGATAACCGCTCTGAACCGTGAGCGAATTCGAAACCGTCAAAGCGAGGGGGATTTGAGATAGGACCCAATCTTTCTGCGCGGCATTGAAGGCCTTCATGTTGTCGATTCTATCCTGGGGCAGCCACATTTTAAAGAGCTGGTCCAGCAACGGATTCATCTGGGTGGGTGAAAAAGCCGTATCCGCCAGTGTTTTCAGCCAGCGATAATAGATCGGGGCAAACTCGGGCGTCTTCATGAACCGGCTTATGACGGTCAAGGCATTCATTCGGAAGATGCTGTGTTTGGGTGGAAAAGGTGTCAGCCCTCGACCCATCATGGTGTCCATGTCATAAGGCAGGGCGAGAAACCGGGTGTCTTGGGTGCCGCGATAAAGCGCGTAGTCGTCGCCAATGCCGTTGGCCAGGCAGGTTTCATCGTTATCCAACAGGGTGTCGATGGCCATGTATTTCATCCATTCATCGACATTGATTCGGCGTTCGATGTCGGCCACATAGTCCGAGGCGCGATAGCCATTGACGGTGTTGAGCACG
>JADGRT010000115.1 GCA_017880715.1 Verrucomicrobiia bacterium
CAACCTGCATTCACCGGTGATTTCCCAATCGCCGCCGCCCCCAAGCCAGCGATTCCGCGGCCTTTTGCGTCACTTCCTACGAATCATCTGCTTGGGCGTCAGTAACCATGCTAAAACCGCCAATTGCCCGAGTGCCAAGGAATCCATCACCAGCTTGCAGAGTCCTCCCTTCTTCATCTCCATGCGCAAATCAAGCGTGCCCGTCAGGCAAAGTGAAATCAGGCCGCTGAGCTGAGGTTCGTGCCCCACGAGCAGGACATTCTTCGGCCGCGGTTTCATCCCCGCCAGGAATTTCAGAACCGCTCCCTCACGCCGCCCCGCCGCTAAAGTGCCGGTCAGGATCAATTTGTCCCGGGCGGGCAACACCTTCGCCACCATGTCCGCCGTTTGGCGAGCACGCCTTAACGGGCTGGTAAGAATGCAATCGAACGATAGCCCCATCGCCTTCATCGCCGCCGCAATTTTGCGAATCCGATTTTTCCCCCGGGCAGTCAACGAACGTTGGCGATCCATGGGTAGCCCCGAACGGGCGGCTGGGGCAGCGATACCGTGGCGCATGAAATAGAGATTCATTTAGGTTTTTGCTCGGTTGTGTCGCCAACGGTCCGCCTCCGCAAGCGCGGTTCAGGCTGAAACGCCTCCAACTTATCGGCGATTTTTAGATAGTGCGTTATCAACCCCTGCTGCCGCCGCCGCAAGGCGGTCCGAAACCGTGCGCTGGCCTTGGCATCCGGGGAACGCTTCCGGGCAAATGCCTCGAGGCTGGCGATCAAAACCTCGAGATCCTGAATGTTCCCCATGGCCGTCTGATAGGCATGCATGCGGGTAAGCTGCTTTTCGGTCAGATGCGGCAAAAGGGACGCCAGGGTTTCCACCATGTACCGGTATCTTTTGAAAGCAATCCGGGTGCGATGGAGGGTGTCTGGATTCGAGCGACGGATGCGCGCCTTCAACCCCATCACCTTGGCAAAGGCATCGCGAACCGCGCCTAGAACCTTGGCGTCAGGGTCCCGGCCAGGCCGGGATTGGGAGCGTTCGGCCGTTTCGTCAACGAAACCTTCGATGAACCGGCCGAGCCGGTCCGTCCTGAGACCTCGAACTTGCCGGCGCAGCCGCTTCTTACAGCGCTTTTTCCGTTTGCGCAAATGCTCCTGCAGGGCGCGCGCAGCGACATAACGACGCGTCCACTGGCCGACGATGAGCAACTGGATGTGCAGATCGCGCAACTCGTCGAACGTGTCCAAATGCTTTTTAATGATGCGCTGGGCTTTCGTAATCCGGCTCCCCGACGCCAGGGCGCGGAGCAGCTCCAGGCTGGCCAGCAATCGCCGCGTCTCGATGCGCCATTGATGCACCGCCGGTTCCGAATACCGTTTTTGACAGCGCCGGAGCCGCTTTTGATAGCGCTGCCATTGCCGCGCCAGCGAAGCCGACAGGTGCGGACCGACCTTGCCTTCCGCTGGCGCATGGTAAATTACGGCCTGCATGGATGTATCCCGGTTCGACAAGAATACAACTTAGCAGAAAGCCGGAGCGCTGGGGAGAATTTTTTAACTTGCTTGGATGCGCGGCAGGGCCAATTCATGAACCCGAAAAAGTAGGAGACGAGGTATAGATCGTTGCCTAAGTTCCCGCATTTCGGAGGGGCGAACTCCGGGAGCCCCATTATTCCCCTTTCGGAGGGGCGAGCTCCGGGAGCCCCACTTCACTTTTCCCAGCCATATCAGGGCCTCGTGTTCTCCAAAGATGGCGCCGATCCTCCACAAGTTACTCGTCCATCTCCATGGTGTCGAATTGCACAGCCCGGTCGATTCGCCGCTCAACTTCGCACACCAAATCGCGCATAAACCGTCCATTCCACGGCACCAGGCCTTGGACGGTCGGCGGCGCCGCATTCGCTCGAAGCGGCGCGGACATCCGATGATGTCGGGTTTCCCACACGCGGCGGATCAGGTTGAGCAAACACTCTTTAAGCGCGGGCCGGTGTCGGCGGCGGAAGCAGCGCAGCAATGCGCCATCCAGCCGGCTATTGGCCGCCAGATAACGCATCTTTTCATCTTCGCGAATGGCCTGCTCAATCAGACTGGAGGCAAAACGTCCGGTCGCATAACTGTAGCTGAGCAATGCCAGCAGCACTTGCGGGCGATAACGTTCTCCAGCCATGATGAAATCGCCGGCGCCAAAGTGAGTGCTCCCTGCTTCCGCAGCCGCTTGCAGGGCTAAACCCATGAGCTGCTGCCGGTCCATCCAGGCACTTAAATCATACGGGAAATGCTCCTGAGCATCGTTAGCAAGCAGGGTCGTAATCGTATTCATATCATCGGCCTTTCAGTTATGGAAATCACTTCGGTCTCGACAGCAATATGGCCGATCTGTGTTACAAACAGATGGCGGTGAGGTGACTTTTGGATGAAATGACGAAGTTCGAAGTATTAGAATTTCCAGGAGGCGTCCACCTGCAACCGGGTCATATCCGATCCTGATCCGGTGGGACTGGTCTTGATGAGTTGCGAGACAAAGGCCGTCACGCTCAAGGTCAGCGAGTCGTAAGGCGAGTAACTCGCCTTGATGACATGGCCTTTGATGTTGGTGCCCGAGCCATAACCGGCGCCGCCGCCCAACGGCGCAGTCTGATAATAGGCGCCATAATCGGAATCGACCATTTCCTCGTACCAGGCATTGCCTTCGAGGTATTTGTACTTGTAGGAAATGTCCCAGGTGCCTTTCTTGCCGGACTTGCCGAACGTGATGCCCGCGTTGTACGCTGAGTTTTGAGCGCCCGCCCCCGGAACGTTGAAATAGTCGCTATGCGCCGCCGGGTTGTTGATGTACTCCCCCGCCAGCGTGATGGGAAACGCTCCCGGGTACATCGGGAAGCTTTCCAGGGTGTAAGTCAGGGCGCCATCGACGATGATTGGATTGAAGCCTTGATCCAGCGCGCCTGCCGCATTTCGCGAGTTGCCTCGGTTCTTGTTGGGCACCGCGGCGTTGGTCAGGAATTGGTCGTTGGCAATGTCAAGGGCGGCCACGCCAAACGAAGACGACCAGCGCTTGTTCCAGGTCGAGTCCCAACGCAACTGCGCGCCCACCATATAGGGGTCATAGCTGCTGGCCGCGAGCTCGTTCAAAACAAAGAACGCGCTGTTGAACTTGAGCGCCTGCTGGTCGTTGATCGCATAGGACATTTGCCAGGCAGCGCCTTCCGGGGTGTAGTCCTTGTCGAAAACCATGTCCGAGAAGACAAACGGATTCTCCATCTTGCCAATGGTGAGCGAGCCCGTCCATGTCTTGTCATGCAGCGGCGACCATTTGGCATAGGCCATGTCCAGGAAGATGCCCTTCTTGGACCCATTGCCCATGAGCGTTTGGTTGTTGGAAATCGGATCAATGCCTTCGGCCGCGCTCGCGGTATTAAGTTCGCCCGAGCCTAACCGCATGCCGACTTCGAAATCGTCCAGCAGGCTCGCCGTGACGCCAAAGCGAAGCCGGTAACGGTAGCGGGTCCGATCAGCCCAGCCGGGATGGCTGGCATAGAATCCCTCCATGCGACCCCGGAAATCACCGTTAAACTTCAAGCTGCTGACCCAGTCGGGCATCCCGCTCTTGACTTGGTAAGCTTGGGTGAATCCCTTGTCGGACTCCTGGCGGAGCTCGTTGGCCTCTTTTACGGTTAGAATGCCCTTGTCCACCAGTTTATCGAGGAGTGCGTCCGAGGATTGCGCTTGGGCCACAGCTCCAGCGGCGGCGACGGCAAGCAATGCGGCGGCGGCGGCGGAGTAGCGTCGTTGGTGTAGTTTCATATCTGTTCGTTAAGTTGTTGGTTCCAAATGTCGGGGCCAATTTAGGATGGCCAGGTGACAAACAAAGGTCGGCAGCGTTACGATTTCGCGACAAAACGCTGCCGGCGCCGAGGCGCTGGAAGCCATCATGCGCTGGGAGGCCGTGCGGCCATTGCGAAGATTCAACGATTAATTTGTGCTACCTCATGGCCAATTCATAAAAGGTAGGAGACGAGGTCACGAGGCTCTTTTTAAGGTCTTAAGCGGCCGCCTAATCAGAAAATCAGAGCCTCGTAACCTCGTCTCCTACTTTTTTTGGCTCATGAATTGCCCGGGCGTTACCTAAATGTAACATTTTTGTAACTGACCGGGAGTAAACGACCGGTTAGGTTCCCCGGCATGCTATGGTCGTAAAACGGTCAAACATGAAGCCCGTGGGGCCCGCCTCGTTTATCAATCGCGAATTGAGCTGGCTGGCTTTTAACCGCCGGGTGCTGGCGGAGGCGCAGGATGCCAGCAACCCGTTGCTGGAACGCGTCAAGTTTTTCACCATCGTCAGTTCCAACCTGGATGAGTATTTCGAAGTGCGCGTGGCCGGCATCAAACAGCAGATGGAAAGCGGCGTCGAGGAGCGCGGCGTGGACGGCCTGACCCCCACGGAAACCTTTCGCGCCATCGTGCCGGTGGTGCGGCAAATGGTCCGGGAACAACACGATTGCTGGCGCCAGCAACTGGTTCCCGCCCTAACCCAAGCGGGCATCCGCTTTGTGGAACCCGAGGCGTTGTCGAGAGAAGACTGCGATTGGCTCGATCATTATTACCATGAACACGTGCGTCCCGTGCTGACGCCCCTGGCGATCGATCCGTCACACCCGTTTCCGCAGGTGTATAACAAGTCGCTCAACTTCATGGTGGAGGTGTCCCTCCCGAGGGCGGACCACCAACCGCCGCGCTTGGCCATCGTGCAAGTGCCGCGCGTGTTGCCGCGCCTGATCCGGCTGCCGCGCTCCGGGAAGGCCCAGGATTACGTCCGATTGGGCAAGCTGGTGGGGCACTCCTTGGGCGATCTGTTCCCGGGCATGATCATCCAGGGAGTCTGGCTGTTTCGCGTGACCCGCAACAGCGAACTTTACCTCGATGAAAGCGACACCGACAACTTGCTTACGGCGGTGGAAGAAGAACTCCACCGGCGCCGCCGGGGCGCCGCCGTGCGCCTGGAAGTCGAGCCCGGCTGTCCGGAAACGATTCGCGCCCACTTGCTGGAAAACCTGGCCCTCCAGGAAAACGATCTTTACGAAGTGGATGGCCCCCTGAATCCGGGCCGCCTGATGGCCATCTACGACGGCAATCCCACTCCCGAACTGCGCGATCCGCCGTTCCTCTCCCGGATACCGCCGGCTTTCAAGGAAGCGGACGATGTTTTCGCCGCCATCCGCAAGCGCGATCTTTTGCTGCATCATCCCTACGACAGTTTCGAAGCGGTGACCGCGTTTCTGGAACAGGCGGCCGAGGATCCGAAAGTTCTAGCGATCAAACAAACCCTCTATCGGACGGGCGGCGACGCCCGGATTCTGGGCGCGCTCATGAAGGCCGCGCATCACGGCAAACAGGTCACGGCCGTCATGGAACTGAAGGCGCGATTCGACGAGGCCAATAACATCGAATGGGCGCGCCGCCTCGAGGAGGCCGGCGTCCACGTGGTGTATGGACTGGTCGGTTACAAAATCCACGCCAAGATCACCCTGGTCGTTCGCCATGATGCCGACGGCATCCGCCGTTATGTGCATCTGAGCACGGGCAACTATAATCCGGTTACGGCCCGGCTGTACACGGACCTGGGACTTTTCACCTGCCATCCGGATTTCGGCGAGGATGCCACCAACCTTTTCAACCTGCTGACGGGCATCTGCCAGTTCCAGGAAATGCGCCGCTTCATCGTCGCCCCGTTCGAACTGCACGCCCGACTGCTGGCGCTGATTCAGCGGGAGATCGAGCATGCGCGGCAGGGATTGCCGGCGCGCATCATCGCCAAAATGAATTCGTTGGTGGGCCAGGAAATCATCGAAGCCCTATACACCGCCTCGCAGGCGGGCGTGGACATCAACTTGATCGTGCGCGGCATTTGCTGTCTGCGCCCCGGCTTGAAGGGGGTGAGCCGCAACATCCGGGTCCGCAGCATCGTGGATCGTTTTCTGGAGCACAGCCGGGTTTTCTACTTCGAAAATGCCTGCCAGCCCGAAGTCTTTGTGAGCAGCGCCGACTGGATGCCCCGCAATTTCTTCCGGCGCATCGAAGTCATGTTCCCGATCCTGGATGGCGTGGTGCGCGAACGCATCTGCCGTGAAATCCTGGCCCTGACCCAGGCCGACAATGTCAAAGCCCGCGGGTTGGATCCGGACGGCCGCTATCACCGGTTGAAACCGTCGCGCGCAACCCCCAAAATCCGCAGCCAATTCGAATTCATCAAACTCGCCGGCGAGTTAAACGCCGCCGCTTCCAGTTCCAAAGTTAAAAGACGTTATCCGCAGGTTAAACTGGCGCCGCGCCCGAAATCTTGAGCGGACGTGCCAAAAGGTTTGACAGGGTGACGGCCGGGTCAGACACAACCTGAAAGGCGCGGCAAACTCCCGGGCCTTTCCTTTCGCGCTGGCACAATTCGCCATGATCGGGAAGAATGCTCAGCCATGAATGCCAACGCGATAGCCGAGCGCCTGCGGGCGGCCGCCGAACTCCTGGAGACGGTCGCCGCCAACCGGGCGTTGCTGGCCGAAGTTTCGGTCGCGGACCGCACGCGCCTGCTGCAAGCAGCCGGTCAGGTCTATTACCCCGATCCGATCGAACGACGCCGGGCGCTCAAAAGCCACCAGCGCCGGCGCAAGGCCGAACGGCAACAGCGCGACCAAGATTTGCTCACCGAGACCGGCATTCGCAAACTGCGTAAAGAGTCCGTGTTCACTACCCCGAACGTATTTCCGCCGGCCGGATTCGAGCCGGAGGACGTCGCGGGCGATCCGCAGTTGCACGAGGCCATCGAGCCGCAACATTGCTACATCTGCAAGCGCCATTATTCGCCGATTCACCCTTTCTACGATCAGCTCTGCCCGCCCTGCGCGGAACTGAATTTTCGAAAACGAACCGAGCTGGCGGATTTGCGCGGACGGGTGGCGCTCTTAACCGGCGGTCGCGTGAAAATCGGATACCAGGCTGGTATCAAGCTGCTGCGGGCCGGGGCTGAACTGATCGTCACCACTCGATTCCCACGCGACTCGGCGGCGCGCTATGCGAGCGAGCCCGATTTCGGCGCGTGGGGCCATCGGCTGGAAATCTTTGGACTCGATTTGCGTCACACGCCCAGCGTGGAGGCGTTTTGCCAGCATTTGCTCAAAACCCGGGGGCGGCTGGATTTCATCGTCAACAATGCCTGCCAAACCGTGCGGCGTCCTCCCGATTTTTATCGGCACATGATGGCGCACGAATCCGGGCCCTTAACCGGGATGCCCGAAAAAGCCAGACGGTTGTTAGGCGCCTATGAAGGGTTGCGCCATTACCACCTCCTGCCCAAAGGCGGAACGGCGCTGAGCGAGCGCCCGATCTCGGGAATCGCCGGCTTGGCGCAGGCGGCGGAATTATCGCAGAGGCCGATGCTGCCAGACGAGTTATCCGCGCAAGGAGATCTGTTCCCCGAGGGACGCCTGGATCAGGATCTCCAGCAAATCGATCTGCGCGGCCGGAACTCGTGGCGTCTCACGCTCGCCGAAGTGCCTTCGGTCGAGCTGTTGGAAGTGCACTTGGTTAATGCCGTCGCGCCTTTCGTGCTCAATGCGCGGCTAAAACCCTTGCTGCTTCGCACCCCCGAGCGCGACAAGCACATCGTCAATGTCTCCGCGGTGGAGGGACAATTCTACCGAAAGTCCAAAACGACCCGCCATCCGCACACGAACATGGCGAAAGCGGCCCTCAATATGATGACGCGCACTTCGGCAACCGATTACCACGCCGATGGGATTCACATGAACAGCGTCGATACGGGTTGGGTGACGGATGAGGATCCCGCGCCCCTGGCGGCGCGCAAGACCCAGACACACCGGTTTCATCCGCCGCTGGACATCGTCGATGGGGCGGCGCGCATCGTCGATCCCATCATCGCCGGTTTCAACACGGGCGAACACGTGTGGGGAAAGTTCCTGAAAGACTTCCAGCCAACGGACTGGTAGGCC
>JADGRT010000116.1 GCA_017880715.1 Verrucomicrobiia bacterium
GTTCCAAGTCAGCAGGAAATCCATCCCGTGCGCGGCGGCGTAGCCAATATGGGCCGCGTCGGACGCCGCTCGTGCCGGAATCAAGCCCGTGGACAGAATACGTTCGGTTAGCGCCTCGGCCGTGTCGGTGGCGGCAAGAATTCGGCACTCGGCCAACGCCGCGAGACGGTCACGCGCGGCACCGGCATCGCCTCGGGCCGCTTCTTTGAGCACTTCCTGGGAGATGTAGAGATCAAACGCCTTCCGCCGTTTCTCCCACCACTCCCGTGTGGCAACTTGCTGGGCGAGGATTTCGACATCCCGGTTCGGCCACGCCGTCAGCAGGCTGGGGATGGTTGTCTCGACATAAACGGTTGGTTTCATCGGTTCAGTCCGCTTCCATGAGTTGCTTGAAGTGTTTATAGAGCGGAAGTGTTTGGCTTTCGAGCTTTTCTTTCGCAGGTTTGACGTTGCTGGGCGTTCTCACCCGGGCCGCCCGGAGGATGTGGCCGGGGCGACCAGCAGGATGCGCACGGCGCGAAATCAGAAGTCCTGAGGCTGCTGCAATCCTTCGTCCTCGTCGTCGTCCCTCGTCCTCGATTCAGGGTTTTTGCTATGAGGCGCGGGAGCAGGAGTCCTGAACCTGGACCAGCTCAGTCGTATCGTGTCACCGTCTGCTGGCCGCTCTTTAGCCGGATCTTCGCCCCCTTCCATACGAAGTAGCCGGCCACTCCTCGAGGCAGGGTGATGTCAGCGACAATGCCCTTGTCTCCTTGCCGGACGAGCTTCACCTCGATGTCACCCAGCGGATGCGGCATCCGGCCCGTCGCTGCCTTCAACGAACCCAGGTGCGGCTCGATCTTTACTGATTTAAATCCCGCCTCCGCTGGTTCGATGCCGCACACGGTCGCGAGGAATTCGATCATGGGGCTGGAACTCCAGGCATGGCAGTCCGAGCGGGTGTTTTTGTCGGTCTCGGCGAAGGTCGTCAATCCTTCCGACAGCATGGTTTTCCAGATGCCCAGATGCTCCAGGTAACGGTCGCCCAGACCAGCCTTTTTCAAAGCGTTCATGAGATAGAATTTATAGTAAATGGTGCATTGGATCAGGCTTTGATCGGTCAGAATCCGTTCCATAAGCGCACGCTGTTGATCCCCGGGAATTGCATCGGTCAAGATAGCCATCACGTTGGCGTGCTGACTAAACTCGCGCTTCGCGGGGGTATCGGCAAAGAGCTGCCTTTTCGCGTCGAAACATTTTTTGTACCCCGCCCGGCGAAGAGCGTCGGCCCGGTTCCGATATTCCTGGCTGGCGCTCTGGTTATCGAACGTCTTGAACAAATCGGCAGCGCGATCGAGCGCGTACACGTATTGGAGGGTAATAATGGCGGTGCCCTGGTCATCTTCAGCGCCTTTCGGCACACCGCGATCGAACTGCGGCGCCCAATCCACGAAGTTCCACCAACCCATTTGGCTCAGCAGGTTGTTCCGGTCCAAATGTCTTTCGTACCAGCCCAACACACTTTGAATGCCAGGCAAAAACTGTTTCACAAAGGCCGGATCGTCTCGATAGGTATGGTAGTCGTGCACCATATCGACCCAGTAAAGCGCGAAAGGAGGAATCATCTGGGCAAAGTCGGTTGGATAGCGGCTTTGCGTGATGCCTTCAGGCAACCGAGAATGGTCATACAGAATAAGGGCGTTACGCACCAAGCGATCGTCCCCGGCAACGTGGAGTGAAATCAGGGCCTGGATGCGGGTATCCCCCACATACTGCAACTGCTCGTAATAAGGGCAGTCAACGTAGGTTTCATGGGCACAGAGCCGCGCCGTGCGCCAGCCCACGTCCCAAATGTTCTTCAGCCACGGATCGCTGCTGGTGAAACTGGCTTTTTGTTCGAACGGATAAGCGGTGAACCGCCCCTGGAAGTCGTGCAGGGTAAGCGGCTCGCCGGCGGTTTGAATCTCGAGCTGCACATACCGGTAGGTGCGAAACCACAACGGACGAAACCGGCGATTCGCCCCGCCATCGGGCAGGTACTCGTCGTTAAAACCCACCAGGACTTTGCCTTCGGTTTCGTTGCGGTTCCCTTTTTTCCGGTTTGGATCGAACAAGGCTTCGGCGTAACGAACAGCCACGGAACTCCCGTTACCCCCACTGACCAGCAACTCGGGGTAGGCGGTCGTCAGATAGGTCTGGTCGAGCAGCACGGATGCCTTGGTATTAGCTGGAACGATCAATGGGCTCGTGCCTTTCAGAAAACCATCGTCGGCCGGCACGCCCGAAGCCCGGACCACTTTCGGAATCCGCTCCAGCTTCTCCTCCATGAAAGGGATGTTACGCGGAATCAGGTTGCCGTCGCCTTCCCCATGGCCATAGCGGAAATACGCCGGTTTGCCCGTGCGCAAGGCGCGGGCGGCAACCCAGGCTTGATCATCATAGGCGAGTGTTTCCCAGCCCCACGGATATTGGGCCGCCGTGACCCGATCGCATGCGCCCGCCGCGTAATACTGGTTCAGCACCATGGCGGGGGTTACGCGCAGGGGTTGGTAAGCCAGATTCTGAAGGACCTTCCAGTTTTTTGCCGTGGTATTTACAACGGCCTCTCGCTCGGTATCGCCCTGCACCAGAAAGCCGGTTTGCGAGGTCTGCTGGGCCACCGGCGCATCATTGCCCATGTTCCAGACCATGGCGGCAAGGACATTTTTTCCCGCTTGCAGGAAGGGAGCCAGGTCGTAGGTTTCGTATCGCCAGTGCATCTTGTCACCGCGGGCCGGTCCAAAACCGACCGCCTGGCCATTGGCGAACAGACGGTAACGGTTATCCGCCGTGACGTGGACGATATAAGACGCCGGTTTGGCCGACAGGTCGAACGAACGGCGGAAATGGTAAACGCCGTAATCCTTTTCCGGGGCGGTGGGGTGTGTTAGCCAACTGGCAGACCATTGCTGGGTTAGTAAATCGGGATTGATCGGCAGATTTTGAGCCACACTCCCGAGCGAAAACAGACTCAAACCGAAAAGACCCGCAAGAAACCGCACGGGGAATGGCCGGCATCCATTGTGAGTTAAAAGATAATTCCGTTTGGTGGAGTACATGACCGAGAGAATAAATCGGGGCCGTCCGGAGTCAAGGCGCGCATCTCAGGTTTTTCGGAGCGCGGACATCTTGTCCATAGCTGATGCAACCCGTCTCAGAGACTTTACTCAATAACTCCGGTTATGAGGCTCGGAATCAGGAGTCCTGAGACTGCCGCAAACCTTCGTCCTCGTCGTCGTCCCTCGTCCTCGATTCAGGTTTTTTTTCGAGGACGAAGGACGAGGACGATCTGCCCGCTTGGAGGGTCCGGCTAGATGAAAAGCCAACCAGAACCGTGCAGCCATCCCAAGCGGGCGAGGACGCCCGCGCGCCGTTTCAGTCGCAGAGCGTGCGGCAAAAAAAGTGATGCCACTACGGTCCCAGGCGGCTTATTTGGCCGCGAGTGCGCCATCCAACAGCGTGGCCAATTGCTTGGGCGATTGGAAGCCCATGACCTTCTGCACGACCTTGCCATCCTTGAACAGCACCAGGGTGGGCACGGCGCTCACGCCATAGCGCTGGGCCAGTTCGGGCGACTCGTCAATGTCCACCTTCACCACCTTCGCCCGGCCCTCGTAACGCTTGGCAATTTCGTCCAGCACGGGCGCCAGCATTTTGCAGGGACCACACCAGGTGGCATAAAAGTCCACCAAAACGGGCAGTTCGGATTTGAGCGCGTCTTGATCGAAGGTTTCAGTGTTCGTTTTCATCGTTATTTGATACATTCCAATTACCTGTTACACCATGGTTGAGCCGGCCGACATAAAAAAGTTACAAATGAACGCATCCGATAGCGACGAAGTCCTGGTGCAACAGGCCAAAGGCGGCGATCTATCCGCTTTCGAAACGCTGACCACGCGTTACGAGCGGCGGGTGTATTCGTTGGCGCTCCGCATGCTGCGGCAGGAACAAGATGCCGAAGACGTGACGCAGCAGTCCCTGCTCAGCGCCTTGGAACACCTGGCGGATTTTCGGGGAGAATCCAGCTTTGCCACCTGGCTGATGCGGATTGCCACCCATGCGTCGCTTAAAATCATCCGCAAGCGACGCGGCCTGGAAACCGTGTCGCTGGAACAGGCCACGGAGCCGGCGGAGGACGGCGCCCCAATCCCCCACCCCGAATTTATCGCCGATTGGCGCGAATCTCCCGAGCAACTGGCGCAGCGTCATGAAACGCGCCAGATCATCGACCAAGCCCTGGACAAGCTGGATGACAAGCATCGACCGGTTTTTCTGCTGCGCGACGTCGAGGGCTTCTCGGTTCGGGAAACCGCCGAGGCGCTGGGCCTGAGCGAATCCAACGTGAAAGTGCGGTTATTGCGGGCGCGCCTGCAATTGCGTGAAATGCTGACGCAAGCCTTTGGCGATCCAGGACAACGCCTGACACCGGGACACCCCCATCACCGGGAGCCGGACACCCAAACCCACCCATGAGCCAGCGGTTTGTAGAAAGGGGAGGGCTGTGGGTTGCCGGCCAGGCGGTCTTGATGATCGGCGTCGTTGGCCTAAGCCTGACACACCACACCGACCGCTGGAACCTCGGGATTCTCAGCTTGGGCATTGGCTGTTTGGTGGTTGGAGCCGGGGTGGGCATTGCCGGGGCTCTAGCGCTGGGCCGCAGCCTGACTCCCTTTCCCCAGCCACAGCCCCAGGCGCGGTTGGTGCGTCATGGCATTTATGCGCGCATCAGGCATCCATTGTACACGAGCGTCGTGTTCGCCGCCATCGGATGGGCGCTAACCTGGCACAGTTGGCCTGCCTTGCTGGCCGCGCTGGCCTTGGCGCCCTTTTTTGATGCGAAAGCACGGCAGGAAGAATGCATGCTGCGGGAGCGATTCCCCGATTACGCCAGCTATGCCAAAGCAACTCGTCGGTTTATTCCTGGGATCTACTGAAGCCTTGCCAGGCAAAAAAAGGCCCGGGCTGTAACCTTTGTGCGCGTCGAGGCTCAATATAAATCGTCGAGCAAGCATGGACCAAGTTTTCGGAGGGCTCAGCCCTGAATTGGCTCGGTTTTCGGAGGGCTGAGTTATAGGAAGCCCTGATATTGAAGTGGGGCTCCCGGAGCTCGCCCCTCCGGGGCCATTCCCTTTCGGAGGGCGGAACTCCGCGACGCCCTGACTTATCGAAGGTCGGACGGTCGTGGAACTTGAGACGCGCAGTACGAGAAGATGGGGGCTCCCGGAGCTCGCCCCTCCGAGAGCGCGCTCCGAAATGGCGAGCTTGTGCCACGACCTTTTGTCAAGACGCTCATTTTTTTATGAAATGCGAAGAACTGCTATCGAGGCTGAACGAATACGTGGACGGCACCATTGATCCGGCCATTTGCGACGCATTTAAAGAGCATTTGGCCGGCTGCGATCCCTGCCAGGTGGTGGTGGACAACATTCGAAAAACCATCACGCTCTACAAAGAAGGCCAGCCCTATGAGTTGCCGGTGGCCTTCCGCGAGCGCTTGCACGAAGCGCTCCGCCAACGCTGGAAAGAAAAACACCGGCCGGTGACCCACCCATGAAACCTGCCTGTGAAATACCAATCCAGAACGGTTGTTGCGGTCCGGTGGCGGCTACTTCAAATGATACTGCTGCCTCCGCTCACGGTCTGGATTGTCCAGTGGTGGGCTGGTCGCAGCGCAACGGGAAGGGTTTTATGATGAACCATACAGACGAATGGATGGGGCAGTAGATGACCAACCACCTAAATGGCAATTCGCTGCCGGAGGAAAGGCGTCACGTTTTTGATTGCTCGGGAAGGAAAGTAGCAGTCGACAATGAGGGGTACAATACTCGCTGTTCAGAAGGCAATCTCGAAGATTATGTGCGAGCTAACGGCAAGTATGCGCGCCCAGGGATAACACAACCCAAACTTCTTTTGGCGCTAAATATTGTCATGCCAATTTTCGGATCGGGCGCGCAATTTGTGACCGGTCTCCGCACTATTTTGCGGCAAGATTTTAGCGGATTTCCTCACGGTGTGAACGATGTCGAGATCGTGTTCTATATTAATGAGCCCTACCATGCGCACCCTGATAGGGTGGCTGCCAATCGCTTGACTCTCGATATTCTGAATTTCATTTTCAAAACCTCAGAACGCAACCCCGGCAGGCATGACCAGGAGCGCGCGGAGTTTTTGGAGCTTCGGGAGATGCTTAAACCGAGTTCTGTCATCTTGCTCGAAAAACTCGAGGCGGGTCTTGGGGAATTATATCGCAACGTGGTTGCAAGTTTCATGGTGAGATTGTCGGCTGCGGTGGCGGCGCAGAACCTTAGCGAGAAAAGCGCAAGACTTGGCTTCATCGATCGCCTTGAGCGAACCACGGTGTTGATGTTTATTGATGATGATATTCACCTGCAGAATCGAGATTCCCTGTTGTCAGCTTACCATCACATTCAAGCCAAGAACGGTGTGGCATTGGGGAATGTTACGCTCACCAACGTTTGTTCACTCAGCCGTTCTATGGATGCCGTGTTGCGTGGGTTGATGCAGGTGTTTTTTGTGGTCAAGAAAGAACTCAATATTTGCATTTTGACTCCCCGCGCCGCCTCGCTGAAAGATTATCATCATGCTCCATCGGTTAGGATCGAAAAACCGTATGCCGATCAGATTTACTTTGCGCAAATTGCGGCGGGCAGAGAAATTATTTGGCTTGATGTAAAAACCAATATTGAAGAAGAAGATTATCCCAGCAACGCCAACATGGTCAAAGGGCTGCGCGAGTATTTTGAAGGTACGGGTGACGAATCCGCTCTTGATATCTTCAAAGCATTGCTTCCGCAACTGACCTGCGGCACCAAACGTTGTCGTCAAAAAGAAGTGAAAGACTTGCTGCAACTTCTCCAGGCCAAGGATCGGTTGCGGATTATAGAACAGTGTCAAAAGATGCTGGATCCAAGGGAGTAGGTTGCTTTTGTTGACCTAACCGCGAGGGGCGCATAACTAGAGCCGACTTTGCCGCTCACTCGGTTCCGCGATGTGGTCAGCGAGGATTTCCTTAGGGTGCGCCTTCGACTTGAGCAGGGCTTGCCCCGCGTCGGCCACGGTTTAAGTTTGACCGTTTCTCCTGCCCGGCCCCGGAAAGGTTTGGAATTAATTTTCATCTTCATCCTTTCGGCAAGGCCAGCCGCGTTGTTCGCGTCGGTTTATTTAGGGGGTTCATCTTTCCGAATCTCCCGCTCCGCCTGCCCCCAGTCCTGAACTGCCCGACCGTCCTGGCGGCCTCGCTGCTCGTAGAGTTCATAGGCACGTTTGGCGATCTGTGGGATCAGATCGACCGGTTTCTTGGCCACGGCGTTAGGAACGAGCCATCTGATCATCGCGACCTTCATGGCGTCGTTCACGACCAGGCACGCGACCATCGCATAGGCGAAAATCGCGAGCGTCTGCCACCCAGGCAAGGGCAGGAGTCCCGGCAGACCGACGAAGGTCAGGACGGTGCCCGTGAACGCATCCGCCAGGAGAGCAGCCACCAGGGTCTTGCTGGGCATCGTCGCCCAGAACCAGCGGCGCTCCCGCGCGGACACGATGGAGAATGCGGCAAAGTAGAGCAGCGTCAGGAAGCTAAAGGTATAGAGGGCATTATCGCTCGTCGCCAAACCGAAACGCGACCAGCCGATCCACAAGAGGAAGAGCGCCTCCGCGACCATCGCGACGCCCAGGACGACGGACACGGCGATGAAGCCCCCGATGTTCCACGTCTCCGGTTTCTTGGATGGTCGAACGCGGTCGGTAGCAAGGGCGATCTTCGCGAAGTCCGTCATAAAGACCAGCAGCAACATTGCAAAAGCGGAAACAACGAACTTACCGGTTACCACGAACGCAATGGCTACGAAAGCAGCCTTCAGGATTGTCCGGCTGATCTTGTTGATGATCCAGGTCAGAATGCGCTGATAGATCGTCCGCCCCTGCTCGACCAACGCCACGATG